>CALDIE010000183.1 GCA_937901625.1 uncultured Lachnospiraceae bacterium | reverse complement strand
CGAAGGCGAGACGGAGTATTTAGAGGTTCCGAACAACCTGGAAAATGAATCCCTGGGCAGCAGAAAAGTTCCCTTCTGCAGAGAGTTATACATTGAGCGAGATGATTTTATGGAAGAGCCGCCAAAGAAGTATTTCCGTTTGTTCCCGGGAAATGAAGTACGTCTTATGAGCGCATACTTTGTGACCTGTGTCGGATATGAAAAGGACGATGACGGAAATGTCACGGTCGTTCATTGTACCTATGATCCGGAGACGAAACAGGGCAGTGGATTTAATGCGCGCAAGGTCAAGGGAACCATTCACTGGGTTCCGGCACCGTATGCTGTTAAGGCTACCGTTCGCCTGTATGAAAATCTGATCGATGAGGAAAAGGGCGTATACAATGAAGAGGACGGAAGTATTAATTTAAATCCCAATTCTTTGATCGAAAAGAAGGAATGTTATCTCGAACCGGCTCTGGCAGATGTCAAGCCGTTTGATTCTTTCCAGTTTGTAAGACAGGGATTCTTTAATGTGGATTATAAGGACAGCAAAGAGGGAGCGCCGGTATTCAACCGTATCGTAGGACTGAAGAGTTCCTTTGTTCTTCCCAAGGCGTAAATCCTGAGGTATAGTTTCCGGGGTATAAGACCCGAGGCGGAAACAGGAAATCGTCAGGGTATGAGTAAACAATATCGGATAATAATAAAAGGGCCATGCGGTAAACGCATGACCCTTTCTTTTGTCGTTATTGAAACGAATCCTGCCGGAATGGCTGACTTAGTAGTGTGGTTTTATTCAGGTGTTATCATCATCGTCGGAGAAGAAATCCTCCGTGCTGGCGTCTTCTGCTTCTTCTTTGATATCTTCTGCAGCTTCCTTTACGTCATCAACAGCGTCCTTAACTTCCTCGGCAACATCTTCTGCTGCATCCTTGATGCTATCAACGGCTTCGTCAACGATATCCGCTACCTTATCAACGGTCTCATCCTTAACGACATCGACATCCTCGTCGTCCTCTTCGTCATTTCCTTCGGAGATGGTTTCGGAAATCTTCTTGCTAACCTTGCTGAAAGCATCCTTTGCCTTCTCAACGGCTTCGCCGACCAATTCCTTTGCACCGTCTAAAGATACATAGCTGCGATCGGACGTGGACTTTGTTTCGCCTTCTCCGTCTTCGTCTTCCGTGTCAAAATCATCAAAATTATCGAGATCATCAAAGTCATCTGCGTCGACAACAGCAGAGTTTTTGTTCTGTGTGTAATAATACACGCCTGCAGCAGCGAGACCGGCTGCAACACCCAATAAAACCAGTTTTCCAAATTTGTTGGACATAAGAATAACCTCCTTCACATGTTTTTACTACAAGAGATATTATACTCTTTTCCATAAAAAAAGAAAGTATCAAAACAAAGATAATTATGATAATATGGATACGTGGGCGATGGGCTTTTTGGGGGAAAGCGACGCAATGTAAAGAGGAAAAATGAACGAGAGATTTTACAATCTGAAAAAAGAAAAGCAGGATAAGATGATCAACGGCGCGATGCGGATTTTTGCGCAAAACGGCTATGATCATGCCAGCACGGATGATATGGTAAAGGCCACCGGCGTAAGCAAGGGCTTGTGGTTTTACTATTTTGAGAGCAAATCCGGGCTTTTTTGTTTTGTCGCCACATATGTTATGCGCTATGCAGCGTTGGAATACTCCATGTTAAGGATCGAGAGCGATGAGGATTATTTTTCTGTTCGTATGAAGATTGAGCAGTGCAAGATGAAGATGATCGATCTGTATCCGTATCTGCCCCTGTTTCTTGTGGAACTGCATACCGAGAGATCACCGGAAGTGCGTAAACCTTTAAAAGATGTGGTGGATAAATATGAAACAGCTCTCGAAACGGTATTGGTAAAGTGTGATTTCGGAAAACTGCAGGAGAGGACGGACATGCTTAGAGTCCTTCGCATGCTGGATTATTCTCTGGACGCGATCCTGCGGGATTGTTATGCTTCATCGGAAGTGTTTTCAAAGGAGCAGTATTTAAAAGAGGCGGCAAAGTATATAGAGACAGCAAAGGAACTGACGTTGTAGTGATGAAGAGAACCTGATCAGGTATCAAAAAGAAAAGCCGGGTGTTATCAACAGCGAAAATGTCAGCGATGTCCCGGCAGCGCTGAAAAAGAGAAAAGAAAACAAAATTGACAGACAAATAACAATTAATGCAATAAATGTATTGACAAATATAAATTAGATGATATTATATTCTTATAAAGATAACGACAGCGAAAGGGAAGAAATCTAAAAAATCTACAGAGAAGGAGATTGGTCCCATGGGACGTATGTATGGTACCGATTCCGGTACAGAGAGTTGATGAAGCTTTTGCCAGGGATGCTTTCCATAGATGAGAGATGTGGCTGAGCCGGATGGTCAGATGATGATTCCGCAGCCGCAGTGCTAAGAGCATAGATGGGGCAGGGCGAATTGCAGTGGATTCGACGTGCAGTACAATTTCATATGGAGGAGTGATACCGATGAGGCCGATTGGCTCAGGTGGATCTCGTAAAGAAGCCGGAGGTAATGTTAGTGAACTTCGAAGCAGTAGGGTAGCCCTCGTGGATGGTGTTGAGATGTCTGCGGGGGCTATTCCTTTGCCGGAAACATGCATAAAGAAAAAGATCCGCGAATGACCGGTGAAGGGTCGGCGAAAGATCACCGGAACCACAAGAAACTTTAAGGAAAACCCAACAAAAACCCAACAAAAACCCAAAGAAAACACATAGAAAACTATAGAGATAGAAAAATAAAAAAATACCATCATAAAGGTGCACAAAATAACTGATAAAAATTTGCAAAAACAGAGAAAAGACAGAAAATGAAAGAAAAACAAATAAAATAAATTGACAATTCGCCAAACTATGCTATTATGAATATAGCAACACATTAAAGGTGTTGATCGATATAGATTTCGCCGTTCGATCATTCAGATCTGTAAGAGATATCAGGGAGGACAAGATACCAGATGATCTGAAAATAGTATCCAAAGGAGGTACAGACCAATGGGAACATGAGCTGGTGCCGGATACGGTACAGAGATTGGAGATGTCAGTATCAGGGATGGTTCCACCGGGTGATGAAACAGAACATCATCACACAGCGATTGGCGATCGTGGATCAGGGTACAGGTTGACGGATTCAAGAAACGGACAATTGAATACAGAGCGGTCCCGGAGCGATGTATGATCGGAAAGGATCGGTAATGAAGAAAGAAGGAGGTATGGTCCTTTGTACTCAAAGGAAGTTTGACAGCCCTTGCAGATTCGTAAAGTGGAATTTGTAAGGGCTGTCTTTTTTTGACGCGGGGAGTTCAATGTATGCTTGTTTGGCTTGCTTTATGAGAGGTGAAATGCTATGATGTATTGGATTGTGGTGACATAATCAGTAACGGATAACGGTGTGATGAAAAGGCGCAAGGCCTTGTCCGCGGCAGATCCTGTGGAGTTGTAAATCGGGAGATAGGAACGTAAAAAGAGGAAGCAGCCATGAGTGAAGAAATGAATCGCGATGAGAGAAGAGAGTTTAGGCGTAAGCGCAGGATACGAAACCAGATAATCGCCTGGCTTGTGCTTATTGTTATACTTGCAGGTGTGTTTTACGGAGGATATCGCGGCCTGCATGTGATCTATAATCGTTTTAACCACGAAGGGGATGTTCCCGTTCAGACGGTATCGGAGGATATAGCGCAGACGGAATCGTCCAATGAAGTGGTTGCGACATCGGAACCGGTAGAGACGGTATCCGAAGATGTTGTGGAAGAGCCGCCGGTGGAGGAACCGGATCCCATTCGTGAGGTGATCGCGTCCATGACCCTCGAACAAAAGGTGGGCGGTCTGTTCTTTGTAACGCCTGAGTCGATCACGGGCGTAGATGTGGCAACGCGTGCCGGCGACGGTACAAGAACGGCTCTTGAGGCTAATCCTGTGGGCGGTATCGTATATTCCTCCAAAAATGTGACGAGCGCGGATCAGTTTAAGGAAATGGTGCGTAAAACCGGAGAAATGTATGCCGAAATTTACGACCTTGGTGAAGATGATGTGAGATCTGTTCTGCTCCTGGTACAGGAGGAAGGCGCGCAGAATACCATCGCGGGCAGTGCCAGCGGAGTAAGAGCGCAGGATTCGGCGGAGGATATCGGGCAATCCGGGGATAATACCAATGCTTACCAGGCATATCTGGAGATCGGCAGCTGCTTAAACCAGTACGGTATTGATGTCGATCTGGCACCCGTATGTGATGTTCGTACGGAAGATTCGTTTATCGGAAAACGGAGTTTCAGTGACGACGCGGATATTGCTGCCAGTATGGTTCGTTCGGCGGTATCCGGTCTGGAGGATCAGAGCATTTTATCCTGCCTGACCACTTTCCCCGGACAGGGTTCTTTAAGCACGGATACGGCGAAGGGCAGCGCGGTGATCGATCGTACACTGGATGAGATGCGCTCCTTTGAGTTCCTTCCCTTTATCTCCGGATTGGAGGAAGGCGCGGATATGGTGATGGTTTCCCATGCCAGCGCAGAGGCGGCAACAGGGGATTCAATGCCTTGCTCCATGTCCTATGCGATGATAGGTGAAATTCTCCGCGGAGAATTGGGATTTGAAGGCGTAGTTATGACGGATTATCTTAACAAAGCAGCGATCACGTCCAATTACAGCGCGGGTGAGGCGGCAGTCAATGCGCTTCAGGCCGGAGTGGATGTGCTGTTATGCCCGGCAGATTACGCGGAAGCGTACAATGCCGTTTTGGATGCGGTAAACAACGGTGAGATTCCCGAGGAGAGGATTGAAGATTCTCTGTACAGGATCTATTCGATGAAGGCCGGAAACTGAGCGGAATAAAGGATTGGATTCGGCATTGTTTCGGAATTGAGATTTTTAAAAAATTTTTGAACAAAAAAAACCAAAGTTTTTGTTGACAAAGTTCAATTCACATAGTAAACTAACACTTGTCCGCAAGAGAGCGGACAGTGAGATGCGATAGTGGTGCAGTTGGTAGCACACGACCTTGCCAAGGTTGAGCTCGCGGGTTCGAGTCCCGTCTATCGCTTGAGGGCTTCGATCCAATCGGAGCCTTTTTCTTGTTCTGTGATACCGTCTGCGGGTCTGTAAAGACCGTATTCCGGCGGCGTTTGGGAGAAATGATAAAAGAGTGGGAGAAAAAGGAAAAACTCTTGTTATAAATGTGCCTTGACGCAGAAAAGAAAAAAAGATAACCTATTTCTATGTTGGGGTGTTATTACGGGGGTAATAACGAAAAGGTGGTCTTAAAGATGATAAAGAAACAGATCAATATTGAAAAAGAGTACGGCGCCGATCTTGTTCCGCTTCTTGTGCAGTCTGCTTGTCACTATGATTGCCAGCTTCACATTATAGAAGAGGAAAAGAACATCAACATGAAGAGCATCATGGGGATGACGATCCTGAAACTGGCTAAGGGAACACGTTTTGAGCTTGTTGCCGAGGGTCGTGATGAAGAGAGAGCAGCCAATGAACTGGCCGCATGTTTTGAATAAAAAGCGGACTTAGGGAAAAAACAAGTCCGGAAATACGTGAATATGCTGTTTATTTCGGGAACGCTACAGAGAATTCTGTAGCGTTTTTTGTTGTTTTGGATACTCAAAAAAGAAGCAATAATCCAAAATTTACGAAAAATGGCTGGAATTATTGCAACTATTTATGTAAATATGCACAAAATCTTCGACCGAAAGTTGCCGAAATGACAAGATGTAGAGGTTGACAAGAAGGGGGTGGCTCCATATAATTGTTACAAATTTATTACAAATAAGTCGAAATTGTGAAACCTTGCGTGAAACAATGACATCACGGAAAGATGTATATTTAAGGTTTCCTAAAAAGGAGATCTCAGGATCTTCAAAACAGTAACAGGAGTTTTTATGAAGAAACAGATCGTGCAGTTGATGTTGATGGTGACGGTGGCTTCGGTGTGGTTTAGCCAAAGTGTTCATTCGGAAGCGGCAAATCAAACAACGAATGTTATTTCACAAGAGTATGAAGTGATTGTAAGATCGAATCTGCGAAAGACCCCTTCGGTGGAAGGACAGTGGATCGTAACGATCCCTGACGGATCGATCGTCAGTTACCTCGGTGTAGAGTCGGGCGGCTACAGTTTCATCGACTACGAAGGAGTGCAGGGATACATTAAGACCGGATGCATCTCCAGGGTCGAGGGGAGCGCTACGGCGGAAACGATCGTCGAGGCACCCGTAACGGCAGAGGCTGTATCGGAAACCGTGACAACAAACCAGACAGTGATGCGTGCCACCCTTTTTGCAGGAGGAACGACAGTTGCGGCAGCGCCGCAGACACAGACTGTATCGGAAGTACAGGCGCAGATGATCACAAGAGCCAATTTCCGCAGTGAGGCATCCCAGCACAGCAGCAATATGGGATCGATCATGGTGGGAGAAACAATTACCATACTTGATGAGGGAAGTAACGGTTATCTTCATATAAGATACGGCGGACAGGAAGGTTATGTTTACAGCAAGTTTGTAAGCGATGAGAGAGACGCGATCCATCTGGAAGAGATGGCAGCACAGACACAGACCGCGCAGGCAAGTGAGGCTGTCTATGTTACGTCAGCAACATTTGGCGGAGTATACTTCGGAACGCCCAGACAGAATGTTTCCACACAGGATCTTGAGGTGGCATCCATCGGCAACACGGTGAATTTAGAGCAGAATATCTCCGGCCCGGCGTCCAGTCATTTGCAGACGATCACCACAAGCGCAAGCGCCATCTCCAATGTTCAGGAAGATCTGGAATACCAGATCCGCACGAGAGCAAACTTAAGAGTGGACGCGGATGCGACCAGCGAAAGGCTGGCTTCCATCCCCGCAGGAGCGGAAGTGACGCTGATGGGTCGTTCGGTAAGCGGCTATACAATGGTACAGTACAACGGTCTTGTGGGCTATGTTCCGCAGAATTATGTAGTGGATGAGTTTAAGGTTACGGAGCTTGGAGACAACCCGATCGAATTTACTTTGACGGGATATTGCTCCTGCCGGATCTGCTGCGGAAGTTTCAGCCCGGAAGTCAGAGGCGGCGAGCCGAGAACGGCTACAGGTACGGTTCCGGTAGCCGGAAGGACGATTGCGGTCGATCCTTCTGTCATCCCCTACGGCACGGAAGTCGTGATCGAAGGAATGGGAACTTTTGTGGCGGAAGATTGCGGCGGTCAGGTCAACAATAACCACATCGATGTTTATTTTGATACGCATGAAGAGGCTCTGGCTTTTGGAAGAAGAACGATGAGGGTATCTTTTGTAAAATAATTACTTGAATAAAGTAATAAAACGGGTTTAAGTAATATTTAAACCGGGAAAGTTTATGTGTGAAAGGATTTTTGGGAGGCATACGGGATTCCGGGTGCCTCTTTGATTTTTTTTTTGAAGAATATTCCGTCTTTTCTTCCTTATTGTCTGTAACTTCAGCTGACTCTTTTTCTTCTTCTTTTTTAGTTGATTTTTTTCTAATTTTTTTAGGCTTTTCTTCTT
>CALDIE010000182.1 GCA_937901625.1 uncultured Lachnospiraceae bacterium | reverse complement strand
AAGCAGCCTGCGTTCATGAGCAAGTAGCGAAGCGGATTGCGAATGAACGCTTTACCGAAAAAATAAAAATAGAAATAACGGAATGTGGCTTCCGGGTCGAAAAGGCTCGGAAGTTTTCATATAGGGCTTACATCATACAGGGGAACATTCGCGCAGGGATGCTTTGACGGAGGGAGAAATGAAGATCGTGACACTCGAACGCAGCAGCGTTGGGATGGACTGTGATACAAGCAGATGGCAGGAACTCGGAGAAGTGGTAGAATACAGAGTGACGCCGTATGAGGAGATCTCGGAGAGAGTGGCGGACGCCGACGTGATCGTGGCAAACAAATGCCGTTTAAATGAAGAGACGCTGCGTCTGGCGACACATGTTAAGATGATTGCTGAAATGGCGACGGGCTACGACAACATCAACCTGGACTATTGCAGGGAAAAAAATATCGCGGTGGCAAATGTGTCCGGGTATTCCACCGATGCGGTGGTGCAGCATACCTTTGCGTTAGCCTTTTACGTGATGGAGCACCTATCCTACTATGACCGCTATGTAAAGAGTGGCGCGTATGCCG
Organism: uncultured Lachnospiraceae bacterium; assembly: GCA_937901625.1. GTDB lineage: Bacteria > Bacillota > Clostridia > Lachnospirales > Lachnospiraceae > NK4A136. The sequence goes on along the minus strand of CALDIE010000182.1, from coordinate 2,708 downwards.
CGCAGGATGAGTTCGCCCATTACGCAAAGCATTTCCACGAACTCTCCCAAAAAACCTGGGGGATCGTCGGAACCGGTAACATCGGGCAGGGCGTGGCAAAAGTTGCCGCGGCTTTTGGCTGTCGTGTGTTGTTTTATTCCGCGTCCGGGAAATATACGGTTGACGGTTATGAGATGACGGATCTGGAGACCATCCTTAAGGAGTCGGATATCTTAAGCCTCCACTGTCCGCTGACGGAGAAGACGAAGTATTTGATCAACTCCGGGTCTCTTAGGAAGATGAAAAAGACTGCTTACCTCATCAACGTAGCCAGAGGAGCGGTTGTAAACAATTCCGATCTCGCGCAGGCTTTACGGGAAGGAGTGATCGCCGGAGCGGGACTGGATGTTTTAGAGCAGGAGCCTATATCGGGGGACAACCCGCTTGCGAAGATCATGGATTCGGAGAGACTCATCATCACTCCCCACATGGCCTGGGGCGCAGTGGAAGCCAGACAGCGCTGCGCGGACGAGGTATACGAAAATATCCGCGCGTTTATGAACGGGGAAAGCCGCAACCGTATCGTGTGACAGGATGCAGGACAGGGATCGTGTGAGGAGGAGCCCGCAGAGCCGGGATCGTGTGCGGGGAGCCCGCTGAGCCGGCGCAGGGTTTTGTGCGTCGGGTTGCGTTGAGTTTCGTAAGGCATCTATGATGCAGGCGAAACAAAAAAGGCAGATCCACAAAAACGGATCCACAAAGACAGAGCCACAATGACAGATCCACAAAGACAGAGCCGCAAAAACAGAACTCTCAAAACAGAACTGTCAAAACAGATATAGAAGAACAGAAAGGAAGAAAGACTATGTTATCACAGCATTTTAAGGAAATGACAAAGGCGCCTTCGGTGATCCGCGCGTTGTCTGTATATGCAACGGAGAGAGGAAAGGAGATCGGATACGAGAATGTTTTCGATTACAGTCTCGGCAATCCATCCGTACCCGTCCCTGAGGCTTTTAATCAGGCGATCTGTGATCTTTTGAAGGAAAAAACCTCTGCGGAGATCCACGGATACAGCCCCAACCCCGGCAATCCGGAAGTGCGTCAGATCGTGGCGGACTCCCTTGCAAAAAGGTTTGGGATTCCTTATAAGCAGGAGCATATCTTTATGACTTCCGCCGCTGCTTCGGCGATCGCGCATTCGGTTCGCTGCGTGGCAGGATGCGGCGATGAGATCCTTACCTTTGCTCCTTACTTCCCGGAGTACAATCCCTATATCAATGAAAGCGGCGCTGTTTTAAAGGTGGTACCGGCCAACACCGAGACCTTCCAGATCAACTTTGACGCTTTTGAAGAGATGATGAACGAGAAGGTTGCCGCGGTTTTGATCAATACTCCCAACAATCCTTCGGGTATCGCCTATTCTTCGGAAACCTTGCGCCATTTGGCGGAAATCTTATATAAAAAGCAGGAGGAGTATGGACACGAGATCTTCTTGATCTCTGATGAGCCGTATCGTGAGATCGTATTTTCCGGAGCGGATGCGCCCTATGTATCCTCCTTTTACGACAATACGCTTTCCTGCTATTCCTTCTCCAAGTCGCTTTCGATTCCCGGAGAGAGGATCGGTTATGTGGCGGTCAACCCGAAGGCGAAGGATGCGGAGTCCATTGTGCCCATGTGCGTGCAAATCTCCCGCGGAATCGGACACAACTGTCCTTCTTCGCTGATCCAGCAGGCGATGGCCAGATGCATCGATCTTACCAGCGATTTAAGCGTATATGAAACCAATATGAACATCCTTTACAAGGAGTTAACGGATCTGGGACTTAGCGTTGTAAAGCCCGGCGGAACTTTCTATATATTTCCGAAGGCACCCGAAGACGACGCTATCGCGTTCTGTGAGAAAGCCAAGAAGTATGACCTGATCCTGGTGCCCAGTGATTCCTTTGGAGTAAAGGGATATTTCCGTATGGCTTATTGCATCGATACAAATAAGGTGGAGCGCTCACTTTTCGCGTTACGCAAATTTATGAAAGAGTGCTATTAAGAAGAGGTCACTTACGGCAAAAAGCCGGAGACGAAGAGAATACAAACAGAGAAAGACGAGGTAGGAAAGACAATGAAGCCAGCAGAAAATAAGACATACATGGAATCCGGATTGATCCTGGAAGGCGGCGGTATGCGCGGCATCTTTGTGGCGGGTGTTTTGGACTTTTTCATGGAGAAAGGATTGCAGTTTTCCGAGTGCTACGGCGTATCGGCCGGCGCTTGCCACCTGACGAGTTACATGTCCGGGCAGATCGGGCGTGCCCTTCGCATCAGTACGGTGTATTTAGACGATCCGGAGTATTGCTCCTTTAAAAGCCTGATCAAGACCGGCGATTTCTTTGGAGTGGATTTTTGTTACGACAAGATCCCGAATCTGCTGGATTCCTATGACTATGACGCGGCAGCGGCCTACCCGGGAAATTGCTACGCGGTAGCGACCAACATCGTAAACGGCCGCGCGGAGTACCTGCCGTTAAAGGATCTGCATAAGGACATCGCTGCCGTTCAGGCGTCCTCGTCTTTGCCGCTTATCTCAAGGAATGTCGAGTTTAACGGGAAACTATTGCTCGACGGTGGCGCGGCGGACTCCATACCGGTTTACCATTCCGTAAAGGCCGGGAACAGGAAAAATGTCGTTGTCCTTACCCAGCCGAAAGGGTATGTCAAGAAGCCGATAC
>CALDIE010000181.1 GCA_937901625.1 uncultured Lachnospiraceae bacterium | reverse complement strand
ATCTCGTCCATCAAACTCTGTGCCTTGCGGTAATTCTTTTCAAGATCGTCCGTAAAAATATTAACGATCAGGCAGATTTTCTGCTCCAGATGATCAAAGGCGATGATCTTGTCAAAGAGCATCAGATCGACATCGGCAAATCCTTCTCTGTCCGGTGTTTTCAGGTCAAGCACCGGTTCATTATACTTCTGATAATCATATGCGAAATATCCCATCAATCCACCGGTAAAGGAAGGCATACCTTCGATCTTCGGACTGTTATAATCACGTAATTTTTCCCGGATCAACTCTTCCGGATGGATCCCATCCGCTTCGTAAAGTACATCTCCGTCCGTTTTACGTACTACCACATGTCCGTCTCTGCAGGTAAGTTCCAGGACGGGATTGTAACCGATAAAGGAATACCGCCCCCACTGATCGGGTTTCTCCGCACTTTCCAACAGAAAGCTGTGTTTGCTCGTCTCCATAACAGATTTTAACACTTCCACCGGAGTGCTTACATCCGCCAGGATTTTTCTCATCAGAGGAATGGTATTGTAATTATCCTTATACTGTCTGCATTCCTCCAGGGTAGGGCTGATCTTCTTTCCCATCCTTTCTCCTTTCCGCATTACGCTAAATAAGAATTTTCTATGCCAATTGGCCGGTCATGAGCTATGCTTACGATCCTGCAGAACTCTGTGAATAAAAAAAAGCTTTCGTCCATATTAGGACAAAAGCCTTCACTTCTGCGGTACCACCTAACTTGACGTTTCTCTTCGAAACGCCCTCTCACTTCACACACTACCATGTGCTTCCCCGTGTAACGGCGGGTTCTCCGTCAGCTACTAATCAACCGATACGGTCTTTGTAACTGCCCTCTCAGGCCCATTCGATAAGGTTCCGTCTGCTGCCTTCTCACCACCGGCAACTCTCTGTATGGCAGAATGCGGGAAATCCATCACATTTCCCGAACGCTCTTATGTACTCTTCCTGATCAACGGTTTCTGCTAAGATCAATTATCACATCAAATGCAATCTCGTTAATGAAGAACAACTTACAGTAAACTATAGCGTATTATGCCGCAAGTTGCAAGTCTTTTTTCTCTTAAAAACCGGTCCCGTAGAATAAAAAAGTTTTTTGATCATCCTCCAAATGTTGCGGCTCCATTATGTCCCATACTCCTTGTGAATCACTCTTCCTTTCATCGTAAATGCGCTTAAGATCCTTGCTATATTTCGAAATCCCTGATAATCCTGATCCGACCACTTCCTGTTTTCCTTACAATCCACAAAGCAGATCTGACCGGTCACTTCTCCGTATTCCACGAGGTCACAGTAAAGTGTTGATCTGGCTCCATCCGGTAAAAGAACGGCTCGCCATGCTTCTCCATAGCGTTTGATGGTATCTTCATCCACCACACCCATTCCCTTTTCCATGAATTCTTCCTTCATCGACTCATGATATTGAAGCAGCCTCTCTCCATCGATCGTACTTAATTCGCGAACTCCTCTCGCTTTCCATTGGAAGGTAACCTCTACTCCCTTATCCGTAAGCCCGATCATGGTAACCCTGGAAAGATGTCTCTTTTCTCCGATCAGGGCAAGCACCGTTTCCATGGTTTTTTCCGGATTCCGCGTCTGCTCTAAGAGCTCCAGGATCAGTTCGCTCAAACGACGCTCCTGCTTACTCTGACCTCTGCCGATATTCCTGTCCGCAACGTAGGAGATCTTGTACGCGCTCTCCTTTTCCTCGATCCTATCCGTAAGCTTTACGCCGGGCTTTTGCTCAACGATCAGGTCAAAGAGTGCGCTGTCCGCCGAATGCATCAGCTTCTTATACGATACGGTGGGATCATTCGATACGACACCGCCGATATACGCATCCACAG
>CALDIE010000180.1 GCA_937901625.1 uncultured Lachnospiraceae bacterium | reverse complement strand
GTCGTCCTCAAACAGAACACTGCCTTTTTTGATCCATTTGCAGTTGCTTGATGTGAGGTATTCCTTCTACAGTTACAAACTGAGAGATATCCATTGGGTCGGTTTTGATAATTTCAAGAAGATGTTTATCGAAAAAGAATTCTGGACCGCCTTCAAGAACACGTTGATCATTTCTGTTGTGAAGTTATTGTTAAATACCTTCGTTGCAGTTTTGATCTCCATCTTCTTAAACGAGATGGGTAATATGTTCTGTAAGAAATTTGTTCAAACCGTTATTTATCTGCCGCACTTTATGTCCTATGCGGTAGTAGCAGCGATCTTCACATTGTTCCTTTCCAATTCTTCCACGGGTTTCGTTAACGAGACGTTAAAATCCTGGGGATTGATCGAAAAGAGTATCGACTTCCTTCATACCAAGAGTATGTGGCGGCCGATCTTCTATATCATCAACTTATGGAAAGAGACAGGTTGGGGAACCGTTATCTTCTTTGCAACATTGTCCGGTATCAACTCCGAACTGTATGAGGCGGCAGCACTTGACGGCGCTTCCAGAATGCAGAAGATGCGTTACATCACTTTACCGGCATTGTCCAATACGATCATCATCGTATTGATCTTGAACCTGGCTAAGGTTCTGAATGTCTTCGAGCCGGTATTCGTATTGTACAACACACGTGTACTGGAAGTAGCAGACGTTATTTCCACATACGTTTACAGAAAAACATTCCTTACCGCAATTCCTGACTATGGTTACACCACTGCCGTTGGTCTGTTCAAGTCCCTGGTTGGTTGTATCCTGATGTTGGCAAGTGATTTTGCAAGTAAGAAAGTCCGCGGACGCGGTATTATTTAAGGAGGGCGTTGAATATGGCAGATTTAAAGACTACTGCAACTCAGGTCGCTCCGAAGACCGAGGAAGCAGGCAAAATGAATGTGAACATTACGCAGGAACCTAAAAGGTCCAAAATCAAAGTATTTGATGTGATCAACTACCTGGTATTTGCAATTGTTACCTTGATCGTTATCATTCCTCTTTGGAAGGTTATCGTAGACAGTTTCAATGCGGTAGGTGTTTACAAATTTCAGTTGTGGCCGAATGATTTTACTATTGACGGATATCGTACCATTATCCATACACGTAAGTTGTTCCGTCCTTTCCTGAACTCCGTTATCACTACGGTTTTGGGAACGTTGGTAGGTCTGGTAATGGCTACACTCGGTGGTTATGTATTGAACCAGAACGATATGCCCGGTAGAAATTTCTTCTCTTATTTCTTATTGGTAACCATGATCTTCTCCGGTGGTATGATCCCGGAATACCTGGTTATGAAGAGATTGGGTCTGGTTGACAGCATGTGGGTATTGGTTGTTAAGCACGGTATGAACGTCTATAACCTGGTACTTATGAAGAACTTCTTCGAAGGTATTCCTTCTTCTCTGTATGAGGCAGCGAAGCTGGACGGATGTTCTCCGATGCAGGTCTTCTATAAGATCGTATTACCTTTGTCCAAGGCAGCACTTGCATCCATCGGTCTGATGTTCGCCGTAACGGTATGGAACGATTACAGCACGGTTCAGATTTACATCACAAATCCTGAGCAGGTTAACTTCCAGTATCAGTTGCGCGTCATGATCATGGACGGTGATACACCGACAACCGCATATAAGGTATCTCAGAATACCTTGTACTACGCATCTATCGTATGTGCGATCCTGCCTTTCATGGTTGCATATCCGTTCCTGCAGAAGTACTTTGTTACCGGTGTTAATGTCGGAGCAGTTAAAGAGTAATTTGGCGATTTCTACTTCGTAGCTGACAGAAGGTAGGGGAGGCAGCATATTGTTCTTTCCTACCTTTTGCTGTATACGGGGAGTAGAGTATGCTGTCGGGCGTAAACAATATAGAGTATATTTTTGCGTTCGACACCATAGAAAAACTCTTATAGACATAGGAGATTATCAAATGTTAAAAAGGATTATTTACGCGGGCGACAGTACGGTTACATTCAATCATATAGCTACGTATCCCCAGACAGGTTTATCCCAGGGGCTTTCATTGTATCTTAAGGATGATGTATTTGTGAGAAGTTTCGCAATCAACGGCAGAAGTACAAAATCCTTTATCGATCAGGGGCGTCTGGATGAGATTGTCGGCTATCTTGAGGAAGGGGATTTTTTCTTTATTCAATTTGGACATAATGACGCCAAAAAGGAAGATCCGGAACGATATACGGATCCGGATACGGATTTTAAGAGTAACCTTAAAAAGTTTATTGTTGTTGCAAAAATGCGCGGAGCTTTGCCGGTGCTGATCACCCCGATCGCAAGAAGACTTTTTGATGATGAAGGTCATTTTCTGACCGGAAGTCATGGGAAATATCCGCAGGCGATGATAGAATTAGCTAAAGAGGAAGGAGTACCCTGTATCGATATGACTTCGGTAACGGAAGCCTATCTTACATCGCTTGGCGATTATCCGTCGAGACATCTGTATGTATATCCGAAGGATAATTCTCACTTAATGCCGGAAGGAGCCATGGTAATGGCAGGTTTTCTGGCGGATGGGTTGATGAGGTTAGGCGCGCCCTATGCAGATCTTTTGATCGATCGTAATGCCAAGGTCATTGATGAAGATCTTGTCGAAGCAAAAGATCCCTACATGGTTTTAGGTGATGCCAGAATGTTAAAAAATGTGAAAGGAAATATGGATGTTTCCTTTACGTATGAGAAACAGGACTGACGTAACAGCGGGAGAGAGGTAATGTCAAAAAAGGTCAGCAAAGAAGGACAGAAGAAGAGCTTTTCAACCGTGAGGAACGATTCGCAGCTTATGCAGCAGAGGTATGTGCAGAATTATCAGAAGCACAAAGATAAGCCTCTGCTTGTTTTGCTCGGGTTTTATAAAGGACAGTATCACAAGTTCGTGATCAGTTCGATCTTCTATCTGATCAAACATTCGCCTGCGTTGTTCTCCTCCCTGCTTATTGCGAACGTGATCAATGGAGTGATCGCGGGCGGGGATTATGCCAGAGAGTCGATTTATATTAATGTCGGTATCTGGCTGTTGCTTTTACTTGTTCATCTTCCGGCCAACTACCTGCACAGCAAGTATCGCAGCCGTGTGACCAGAGAGACCGAAGCAGGTCTTCGAAGCGCACTGGTATTAAAGTTACAGGAATTATCTATCCCGTATCATACACAGACACAGTCCGGACGATTGCAGTCAAAGATCATCCGTGATGTGGAAGCGATCGAGACGCTTTCCTCACAGCTCTTTATCAATATTTTAAACATTGTGATGAACCTGGTCATCATGATCGGTGTAACAGCCGTAAAAAACAGGATCATCCTGGTGTTCTTTGTTCTGGTAGCTCCGATCGCATCCATTACGATCATCGTTTTTCGCAGAAAGATCGGAAAGGTAAACCGTGCCTTCCGTGTTGAGATGGAGGAGACCTCTGCCAAAGTAATGGAAATGGTGGAGATGGTTCCGGTAACGAGAGCGCACGCCCTTGAAGATGTGGAAAAACGCCGTATGTCGGAACAGATGGAAGAGACTGCTAAAAAGGGTTACTACCTGGATATGGTGCAATCCAATTTTGGCGCGGTCGGCTGGGTTGTATTCCAGGTTTTTCAGGCGTTTTGCCTTGCTTTTTCCGCTTATCTTGCCTTGAAGGGAAAGATCTTGGTCGGTGATATCACTTTTTATCAGACGAGTTTTACGACGGTGGTAAACCAGTTTACGGCGCTGATCAATCTCCTTCCGATCATTACAAAAGGACTCGAATCGGTTTCTTCCGTGGGAGAAGTGCTTTCCTGTGACGATGTGGAGCGCAATGAAGGTAAGGAGATCCTTACAGAGTTAAAGGGTGAATATGAGTTTCGTCATGTGGGCTATTCTTATCCGGGCTCGGATGAGGATGTTTTGGAAGATATCTACATGAAGGTTCCGCAGGGAAAGACCATTGCCATCGTCGGGGAATCCGGCGCCGGCAAGTCAACGGTATTAAATCTCCTGATCGGTTTTATGATGCCAAAGAACGGAACATTATTTGTGGACGGAAAAGATATCAGTACCATCAATTTAAAGAGTTACCGCAGGTTTCTTTCGGTAGTTCCGCAGATGCCGCTTCTCTTTACCGGGACGCTTCGTGACAATATTACCTATGGTATGGAGGATATCAGCGAAGAGCAGATCTATGCCGCTATCGAAGCGGCAAACTTAAAAAATATGGTGGATCGCCTGCCCGACGGGATCGACTCGGTCATCGAAGAGCATGGCGCGAATCTGTCCGGCGGTCAAAGACAGCGTATTGCGATCGCCAGGGCTTTGATCCGGGATCCGAAAGTGATCATCCTGGACGAGGCAACATCCGCCCTGGATGTTGTTTCGGAACGGGAGATACAGGATGCGCTCGGACGTCTGGTAAAAGGACGGACAACTTTTATCGTGGCACACCGTCTTTCCACCGTAAAAAATGCGGATTGGATCGCTGTTCTGGATAAGGGCAGGATCATTGAAGAGGGGACATATGCGGATCTCATGGAGAAAAAGGGTGCTTTCTATCATATGGAGAGTCTGCAGATTTCGGTTAGTTAAGACAGAACCCTGATACGGAGGAAGAATATGGATTTCTTAAAACTGGACAGTCCTTTCATGCGCGCGCTTGGAACGTTGGCAAATCTGATGATCTTAAATATGCTGACGATCCTTTGTTGTATACCGATCATTACGGCGGGCGCATCATTTACCGCAATGCATTATGTTCTTTTAAAGATCATTCGCGGGGAGGAAACCTATATCGCAAAACAGTTCTTTAAATCATTTAAAGAAAACTTCCTGCAATCCACCATCCTTTGGATCTTTATGGTGGCTGTGTATGTCATTCTGTTTATCGACTGGCGTGTACTGCGTATGCAGGGTGATCAGTTTCCCGGATTTCTGATCATCCTGCTGTATGCTGCAGCCTTATTCATCTATCTGATGAGCCTTTATGTTTTCCCTGTTTTATCCAGATACAAAAATACGATACGCGGAACAATCAAGACCTCGTATTCCATGTGTGTTTTGGGAATCATCACTCTAAGGACGATCCTTTCCGGACTGGTGATTCCGATCATGCTTTTCCTCTTTTACATGGGGGGAAATGCCATTGTTCCGGTCATTATCGTGTTCTGCTTTACGGGACCCGGTTACTTCAGGGCGAAATTATACAATGGTCTGTTTAAGAAGTATGAAGAGAAAGCGGACATTGCTCCCGTAGAGGAAGCGCTGGAAGAGTAGAACTAAAGGGCATGAAGAAGAGCCTTGGAGATAGACATGAGGAGGAGAGAATATGCAGATCGGGATCCGTTTACACGATACCGTTAAATGCCCCCTGGAGGAGAGATTGTCCATTGTAAGGGAACAGGGGTTTAGCTGCGTACATATGGCGCTGGGAAAGACGGACGGTCTTCCGAAGGATACGGACGCGTTAACGCCCGGATATGCCATGTGGCTTAAGAAGATTTTTGATAAAAGCGGGGTGGATCTTGCGATCATCGGTAACTACCAGAACCTCGCGCATCCCGATGAGTCAACGCTTGCGGAAATAAAGAGGCGCTACAGAGCGCATCTTCGTTTTGCCTCTTTGTTAGGCTGCGGGATGGTTGGAACCGAGACCGGAGCGCCCAACCCGGAATATAAGTATGATAAAGAAGCCAATCACAGCGATGCCGCCCTGGAAATCTTTCTTCGTAACCTTGAGCCGGTGGTAAAAGACGCGGAGCGCTTTGGCGTGATCCTTGCGATCGAGCCGGTTTATAAGCATATCGTCTGGAATCCGAAGAGAGCGAGAGAGGCATTGGATAAGATCGCTTCACCGAATCTTCAGATCATCTTTGATCCGGTCAATCTCCTTCATCCGGATAACCTGGATCACAGGGATGAAGTGATCGAGGAGGCTATCGATTTGTTGGGACCGGATATTGCCATGATCCATTTAAAGGATTATGTCCTTGAAAAGGGTGATATGAAGGCAGTCGGTTGCGGATGCGGAGAGATGGATTACCGTCGGATCATTGCATTCGCGCAGGAGAAGAAGCCTTATATCCACGCAACCCTTGAAAATACCGTTCCGGAGAATGCCGTTTCGTGCAGAGAGATGATCGAGACCATCGCACGGGAACTGAGGTAAGGGGCGGCGGGAGAGAGCCGCAGACATTTACAGGCAATATGTCAAAAGGCAACTTTTGCATATATAAAAGAATAGAACTCATAAATGAGCAGAAACTTATAAATGCAGAGACACAAAAAAGCCTGCCAACCACAAAGAGAGGAAAAGGAATAAGGATGAACAAAGAAGTTAAAGCACAGATTCAGGAGTATGTGGACTATCTGCTGGAAAACTCCAGTGCAGAGAAACCGATGTGGAATAAGGAGATGATCCGTCTGGGAAGACCCAACAAGTGGAATTATATCGACGGATGTATGATCACGGCGTTGCTTGCCCTCTATGAGATCACGGGGGAGGAACGTTATTTCACCTTTGCAAAGGATTTTGTTGATTTCTTTGTTCAGGAGGACGGAACTATCAAGACCTATAATGTCAAGGAGTACAACCTTGATAACATCAATACGGCCAGCAACCTTTTTTATCTCTATGACAAGACGCAGGATGAGAAGTATAAGCTGGCACTCGACCATGTGCGCACGCAGTTGGACACCATGCCCAGAACCGCAGAGGGGAGCTTCTGGCACAAGGACATCTATCCCAACCAGGTATGGCTGGACGGTCTGTATATGGCAGAGCCTTTCTATATGCGTTATGAGACGAGATTCAACAAGATGGCCGGGTGTCAGGATGTAATCCATCAGTTTAAGAACGTTGAAAAGAATATGCGCGATCCCAAGACCGGATTGTATTATCACGGATATGACCACAGCAGAGAGATGTACTGGGCAGATCCGGAGACCGGCTGCAGCCCGAATTTCTGGTTAAGATCTCTGGGATGGTTTTCTTTGGCGCTTGTTGAAACGGCACAGGCTACGGATGAGTCTCTTTACTATGAGAAGAGATATTTGCAAAAACTTTTAGAGGGACTGGTAGACGCGTTGATCCCGTTCCAGGATGAGAGCGGTATGTTCTATCAGGTCGTGGATCGCGCGGATGCAAAAGGCAATTATCTGGAGACTTCCGGAACAGCGTTGATCTCCTACGCAATCCTTAAGGCTGTACGTCTGGAATATCTTGCTCCCCGCTATGCTGCTATGGGAGAGAAAGCCTTTAACGGTATTGCAAATCGTTATTTATCCAAGAACGAGGACGGAACCTTAAAGCTCTCCGGTATCTGCCTGGTAGCCGGACTTGGCGGCGCAACCCACAGAGACGGATCTCTGGAGTATTACTTCAGTGAGCCGGTAGTGGAAAATGAGGCAAAGGGTGTGGCACCCTTCTTATTAGCCTATACGGAAATGCTTCGAAGAGAGGAAGTGTAAACCATGGGATTTGATGTGATCGCGGTATTTAACAGAGCGTTGGTAGCGGAACGCGAAAACGGGGCTGCTTTCGAGACGGAAAATGCCTGCAAAGTATATTTGGATGGTGTTCTGTATAAGGAGACCAAAAGGAATGCGATTGAGGTATTCGGACTTGAACCCGAAAGAACCTATGTTCTTAAGATCGAAGAAGCCGACGGCTCGGTCAGCGAGGAAAAGGTAAAGACCAAAAAGGAGAGTTTCTTTTTGGATGTGCGATACTTTGGCGCAAAGGGAGACGGCGTACATGTGGACACAGCGGCCATACAGGCGGCTATCAGCGCCTGTCCGAAGGATGGAACGGTTTATCTTCCCGCCGGGACCTATTTATCCGGACCGCTTTTCTTTAAGAGCCATATGTCATTTTGGGTAGACAAGGGAGCGGAGCTTTTGGGCCTTATGGACAGGGCGGATTATCCGATCCTGCCGGGTGTCGTTCGTCATCTGTATGATAATGGCAGGGAGTACAATCTGGGCTCCTGGGAAGGCAATCCCTTAAACAGTTTTGCGTCACTCATTACAGCTATCGACGCAGAGGATCTGGATATCTTCGGAGAAGGAATCATCAATGGTAACGCCGATCAGAGTGACTGGTGGGTCAATGCGAAGGTTAAGAGAGTCGCATGGAGACCGAACCTTGTCTTTTTAAATAACTCTAAGGACGTCAGGATGATGGGATTTACCGCGTGCAATTCCCCCTGTTGGGCGTTCCACCCCTATTATTCTGATCATTTGCAGTTTTTGTGCTTAAATATTCAGAATCCGTACAATTCACCGAACACGGACGGATTTGATCCGGAGAGCTGTGAGGATGTACTGCTTTTGGGTACAATGATCTCCGTAGGAGATGACTGTATCGCCATCAAGAGCGGAAAACTATATATGGCTATGGAGCATTATAAAAAGACAAAGGACATCAAGGTACGAAACTGCCTTTTGCAAAAAGGGCATGGATCCGTTACCGTGGGAAGCGAGATCGCCGGCGGTGTGGAAGATGTGCATGTGACACAGTGCATCTTTAAGGAAACCGACAGGGGTGTTCGTATCAAGACCAGACGCGGTCGCGGTGAGCGTTCGGTACTTGACAATCTGGTATTTGAAAATATCCGCATGGATGGCGTGCCGATGCCGGTAACGGTGAATATGTTCTATTACTGCGATCCGGACGGACACAGCCCGTACGTACAGAGTCAGGAAGAGACACCGGTTGATTACCGCACGCCCAGGATCGGTACGATGGAGATCCACAATATCAACGCCACCGGAGCGGGCGCCTCTTTCCTGTGCGCTTACGGTCTGCCGGAGGCACCGATCAAAAAGATCGTTCTGGAAAATATCACAGCATCGTACAGACAGGAAGCAGAGCGTACGCCCCAATGTCCGATCATGATGGACGATTTCCCGAAGTTAAGCGGCAGGAGTATCTATGTCAAGAATATCGATACATTAGTTGTGAAGAATGTTATTTTTACCGATGCGGCCGATGAAAAGCCGGAGCTTCAAAATGTCACGAAACAAGAGGTCGAAGGGTTGCGATACTTGCACAATCCTAAGGAGATGCTATAATTACTGTGTAATAAAGGAAGCATAGCTCAGCCGGGATGAGCGTTCGCCTCACACGCGAGAGGTCATGGGTTCGAGCCCCATTGCTTCCAGAAAACAGGGCCTTCAAAGAACGAAACGTGCTTTGGAGGCTTTTTCTGAATAGGAAGGGGTTTGCCCTTTAAAGAAGCGTTTGTGGTAATGTTGTATCGGATAGACCGGAGGACAGGAGAGGTAAGATGAGAGTAGAGGAAGCGATCACAAGCAGAAGTTCAACAAGAGGATATACGAAGGAAGAAGTAAAAGAAGAAGACCTTCAGAAGATCTTAGAGGCCGGTTTAAAGGCACCGACCGCGGTCAACCGTCAGGAGATCCACTTTACGGTGGTTAAGGGTAATGACCCTGCATTAAAGAAGCTGGATGAGGAAAAGAACCGCCTTCGCGGTCAGTCCAACCTCCCGCATAATTTTTATTATGAGGCGCCCGTCCTGATCCTTTTAAGCGCGGACAAATCCTTCCACTGGAATGAGGTAGACGCCGGGATCGCCGTCGAGAACATGTCTTTGACAGCGGAGGAACTGGGACTTGGAAGCCTTATCATCGGAAGCGTATATGATGTCTTCCGAGGAGAAAACAGGGAAGAGTTTGAGCGCCTGTTCGCTTTTCCGGAAGGGTATGAGTATGAGATCGCGCTGGCCGTAGGATATAAAGCGGTGGAAAAAGAACCGCATACCTACGAGCAGGAGAGGCGCGTGACGTTTTTATAAAACAAAGTTCTTTCGCATGAACAGAGGAAAGAGGTGGATGGGACAAAGATGCAGATAGAGGAATGCTTAGACAGGCTTTTGGATAAGGTCACTCCGACGCATAAGACGGAGTATGTTTCGATCGAAGACGCGCTGGGGCGTATTGCCGCTAAGACGATCCTATCCGATCTGGATGTACCCTCTTTTCCCCGTTCGGCGATGGACGGATATGCGGTTCACAGCGAGGATCTTGCGGGCGCATCGAAAGAATCTCCTGTCCTTCTTACGGTAAGCGGGGAGGTTCTTGCAGGCGATGTACCGGAGCCAAAGTGGGATACCGGAAAAGCCACTGCCGTTCGCATCATGACAGGCGCAGCTGTTCCCGAAGGGTATGATGCCATTCTTAAACAGGAAGATACGGATTACGGGATGGAGACAGTGAAGGTTTTTGCGGGTATTAAACATCTTCAAAATCTATGTGCCACAGGAGAGGATTTAAGAAAAGGCTCTACGCTCCTTACGGAAGGAACAAGGATCCATCCGGGGCATATCGCTCTTTTGGCAGAAACGGGCATGGCCGGGGTGGAAGTCTATGCGCCTATGCGGGTAGCCATCCTGTCTACGGGATCGGAGTTATTAAACCCCGGAGACGCACCTGCCTGCGGAAAGATCTTTAATACAATCTCTTTCTTTTTGGAGGCGAGCCTTAAGCAAAAGGGAGTCATTGTTACGGAACGGAAAGTCTGCGCGGATGAGGAAGAAGTATTAACAGACGCCATCGCCAAGGCGCTTAAAGAGGCCGATCTGCTGATCACGACCGGCGGCGTCAGTGTCGGAAAAAGGGATATCGTACCGGCCGTAGTAAAAGCCATGGGAGCGGAAGTACTTTTTCAGGGAGCGGATATTCAGCCGGGAACGCCGACTCTTGCGTCCGTTCTCAACCAAAAGATCATTCTCTCGCTTTCCGGAAACCCCTATGCGGCAATAGCCAATTTTGAGTGTTATTTCTGGGATGTGCTGGCTAAGTTTATGCACTCCGATGAGCTGATCCCGTTAAAGACCGAGGCGGTACTTGGAAGTGAATACAAAAAAGTCAATCACCACAGAAGGCTTTTGCGCGCGAGTTACAAAAACGGAGAGGTCCGACTGGTAGACAAAGTCCATGCCTCATCCGTGATCAGTAACTTAACGAAGTGCAATTGCTTTATCGATCTGGAAGCCGGACGAAGCGTTCAGGTCGGAGATACCGTACGGGTACGGCTCTTTGGAAGCCTTTAAGGAAGAAAAAAAGACATACTTACGAAGTTGGAGAGGATAAGCGAGATGGCGATCCGTTTTTCCACGGCGATCCTTGTCGGAGGCAAATCCTCCCGTATGGGACAGGACAAGGCGCTGTTACAACTGAATAATGAACGCTTTATCGATCGTCTGACAAGGGAGTTTCGCCCTTGTGGAGATGTTTTTTTATCTGTTGCCAAAAAAGGGGATTATGCCGATCTTGGATTGGAAACCGTTGCGGATGAGCACGATTCCATCGGTCCGATCGAGGGTATCCGGCAGGCACTTTTATACGCAGCGGAAGAGTATGTATTTGTATGCGCGGCAGATATGCCCTTCCTCAAAAAAGAGATGGCGTATTATCTTGCGGAGTTTGTCTCCTCGGATTATGACGCATATGTTTTTTGTGATGAAAAAAGAGCGCATCCCTTGTGCGCGATCTATCATAAATCCCTGTTACCCCTGATCGAGGAATTGATCGCGAAGGGGAAATACCGGCTGAACGGGATTTTAGCCGGCGCCAGAACGAAATATGTAGATCTTTCCTACAGCTGTTTTGATAAAAACTGTGTCAGAAACATCAATACGAGAGATGAGTTTCTGTCCATAGGCGGACCTGTGGTTTTTTGTGTTTCCGGGATCAAAAACAGCGGAAAGACCTTTTTGATAGAGAAACTGATCAATGAATTTATAGATCGCGGACTGTCGGTGGGTGTGATCAAACACGACGGTCACGATTTTACATGTGACATAGAAGGAACGGATTCGGAGCGTTTTTACCGTGCGGGAGCTGATGCGGTCAGCATTTTTTCCGCTACACAGGTTTTTGTGCACGAAAGGCGAGGTCCTTCGATCGGGGAACTGATCGAGCGGATGCGGGATAAAAATGTGATCATCATAGAGGGATTGAAAGATTCCTCCTATCCCAAAGTCGAGATTGTGCGAAGCGCGGCAGGAGACCATCCGGTCTGTGATCCGAAGACCTTGATCTGTATAGCCACCGATGCGAATATCCCGTTTGAATCAACTTGTCCGGTATTCGGTATGGATGATATCGATGGGATTTTTTGTTGCATATTGGATCGACTGGTTTGCCATTAAAGGGAGTGAGAAAGTATGAAACTCATTAAGACAGAAGACGCGGTCGGACACGTACTGTGCCAGGATATCACGCAGATCCTCCCGGGAAAGTTTAAAGGTCCGGTATTTAAAAAGGGACATATCGTGACGCAGGAAGATATTCCGGTCCTGTTATCCGTCGGAAAAGAACATCTCTATATCTGGGAAAAGACGGAAGGGATCCTTCATGAGGATGAGGCCGCTGCCGTTCTTCGTGATCTCTGTATGGATGAGCATATGACAGCCGGTGAGCCTTCGGAGGGTAAGATTGAGATCCGTGCGGGTATTGACGGTCTGCTTAAGATCGAGCGCAAAAGCCTTACGGCGGTAAATGCCTTAGGTGAGATGATGATCGCGACGATCCATGGTGATTTTCCCGTAAAAAAGGGGGAACGTCTTGCGGGAACGCGTATCATTCCGTTGGTGATCGAAGAGGAAAAGATGAGGAAGGCAAAAGACCTGGGGGGAGAGGATACGATCCTAAAGATCCTTCCCTTTCACCATAAAAAGGTTGGGATCGTGACGACCGGAAGTGAGGTTTACCACGGCAGGATCGAGGATGCCTTTGGACCGGCGGTCATGAAAAAACTCTCCGACTATGACACCGAGGTGATGGGACAGGTGATTCTTGATGATGATCGGGAGGCCATCACATCTTCCGTTTTGAACTTTATCAAAGAGGGCGCGGATATGGTGATCTGTACGGGCGGTATGAGCGTAGATCCGGATGATAAAACACCCGGTGCCGTCAGGGATACGGGAGCCGAAGTGATCAGTTATGGCGCACCCGTACTTCCGGGAGCCATGTTTCTGTTAGCGTATCTTAGGGAGGGAGAGAAAAAAATACCGATTCTCGGACTCCCCGGGTGTGTGATGTA
>CALDIE010000179.1 GCA_937901625.1 uncultured Lachnospiraceae bacterium | reverse complement strand
CTTGCATGTGTTAGGCACGCCGCCAGCGTTCATCCTGAGCCAGGATCAAACTCTCTAATAAAGTTTGTGATCTCTCGATCCCCTGTCATCAGTTTCTCACTGACATCCAGATCTAACTGTAAAGTTAGTTTCTTGGTTCGTTCGTTGAACCTTGCTTTCTGAAATTTTCATTCAGATCCCTCCCGCTTTTATACGGTCAGGTACTCATTGAAATCTTTCAGGGTTGCATTACTATTCGTCTATTAAGTTTGTTTTTCAATGTGCTTTCGCGGGCTTTCCCGCTGTGTCGCTTATGTAATCTCTTACAGGCGACTTGTTTAAGATACCACCTGTTTGGATTAAAGTCAACACTTTTTTTTATTTTTTTCTTTAAACTTTTTGGGAAGAGAGAGCAAATATGCCAGTCCCGCGCTAAATAGCGCTGTGATCAGCATCTCCTCCGCAAAAATAACGGGGATATACGAGTTTGAAAGCGGAATCCCTTTTTCATTACAACGCTTGATCCAGTTGATCGTAGTGTGAATGATCACCACGTGGTGGATCAGAAAAAAGTAATAGGAATAACGACACAAAAACGATACCCCGTTCATTACGCGCGGGATCTTCTCAAAGAGAGGTTCCGCCGCCAGAGCGATCAGATAGATCGAAAGGTTCAGGATTAAGATCAAGACCGTATAATTAAGCGGAAACGCGATCGGGGATATGAGAAACGCCACTGTCACAACCGCCGACGGGATCGCGCTCCATTTCGGGATCTTATCCGATACGGTTGCCAGGTACATCCCCAGAATGAAATCATAGACCTTAACAAAGAAATTCACATATGGAAATTCCGCCACAGCGCTGAACGCAAATATTTTTTCATAGAAAAAAAGCATCACTGCCAGATAGACGGTAGAGATGACAATGGTCAGATGCGGCTTTTTCTTAACAGCGATCCTAAGTAACGGGAATACAAGGTACATCAATATCAAACATCCCAGAAACCATTCCCCGATACCGGAAAACATCCATGTGCTGTCTCCCAGCACTTTTGCGTAGTTCTCCGCACCAAGGAAGAAATGCGCATACGTATCTACCCCAAGGATCATCAGGACCGCGCGCGGCACAGAAAGAGACTTCGGCCATAAAAGCCCCGGATCCCCTCCCTCTTTCATGAGCACCAGAAACTGGAAAAAGAGATAAAAAAGATTAACCAGATAATACGGAACAAGGATCTTTACCGCCCGGGATTTCCAGAAGGAGAGTACGTGAAAATCTCCTTTTGAAGTCGAAAGCATAAGACCCGCACCGGAAAGCATAAAAAAGATGCCGACCCCCGTTGTAGCTATGTGAGCATTGGCATTTTCATAGAAGATACGCACGCTCTCCGCCTGTCTGGCGCCAAAGTTGCAAAGAGTGATCAGCATATGATAAAAAACGATCGCGAGCATGGAGAAAAGACGTAAGAGATCCATAAAACGATAATGTTTTTTTCCCACGTCCCTTCTCCTTTTCTCTCACAGAGTGTTAAACATTTACTGCAGCTGGATCGTCTGTATAGCATGATCCAGAACGAGTGTATAACGGGTATCCACCGAAGTCGGTATCATCAGCAATACAGGTTCCTCAAAATCTCCCAGGAAACGCAGTCTTCCATCCACAGAATAGATCATACAGCCGCCGGAATTATAGATCAGTACGAGATTTCCCGAGAAAATGATCTCATCATATTCCATATCAAAATAAATGGAATTCTTCAAAACTCCCATATCCGTATAGATATCCAGGCGGTAGTTGTTATTGCCTGTCAGATCCGGGAAGACCAGACCAAGGTAGTCTTCATTGTTATAAACGGAACGCACTTTCTCCTGGATCAGGCAGTCCGCCACACTTGACGGTCTTTGATCCCCCTGGAAAAAGGCCACGCGTTCATCCGTCATTACAAAGGCATGTGAATCATCAAAAAAGCGGACGATGGGTGCCACTGCTCCCTGATAATCGTATGCACTCACGATATTGTCGGATTCGTTTTTTCCGACCTCACCGAAATTATAAAATACGAGCTTGGAAACCACATTGCTTCCGTTCATATATAAATGAGAGACTGCCGCCAGGCGACTGTTGTCGGATATATCCACTGCCACGGGATATCCGCCCTGCGACATCGTCACGCGGAAAGATACCAGATCCCGTCCGTCTTTATAATAGAGATGAATGGGCGTCAGGTTGCCGGAGTCAAGGATTGTTAAAACGGATCCGGAAGCCGATACTTCGATCTTTGTGATCGGCATACCCGTGGCGATCGTATTGATCAGGCCGGATGAGTCGAAAATAAACAGTTCATTGCCGTTATAATCCGCTACCGCCACATACTCCCCGTCGATACTGACCATAGGTTCCTGCATAACATAGGCGTGACTCCAGACATCCACGCCTTTCGCATTGGTACAGCGGATACCGTCGGCACTGTAGGATATGAAATTGTTACCATAGGGAAGCACCCTGGAAGTTGCCGTATGTGTCCATTCCACATTTGTCAGCACACGGTAATTCTCATACGTCCTAATGCTGACAAGGTAGCCGATCACCGCGAACAGGATCAGTACCAGTACAAGAACGACCAGTACGATGACCAGCCGCTTTCGCGCATTCTTCCGGGACTGGCGTTCGATCTCTTCCAGAGATGTAACATTTCCCATCTTGTTTGCCATTTGTTGCTCTCCGTGTTTCTCCTACCACTCAAAACGGTAGATCGTTGTAGTCTTGTATTCCTTGTCCGGGCCAAAAAGAGGCTGCGGGAAATTCTCATGATTTGCCGCATCCGGATAATACTGGGTCTCCAGACAGAAGCCTTTACGCTTTCCGTTCCGGTATCCCTCCTTGCCTATATTGCTTCCGATAAAGTTACCCGCATAGAACTGTACACCGGGAAGATCCGTAGAAACATACATCACACGTCCCGACTTCGGATCCGTCACCTTTGCGAATTCCTTTATCTTACCGTTCCAGCCATCGATCACATAGTTGTGATCATATCCTCCGCAGAATTTGATCTGTTCAAAATCTTTCCTGCCGATATCCCGGCCGATCTTCTTTTCCTTTGTGAAATCCATCGGCGTGCCTTTCACGTCCGCGATCTCTCCCGTAGGGATGGCCTTGTCATCCACCACCGTAAATGCGGATGCCTGCATCTGAAGCTTCGTATCCAGAATAGAATCACTCTTCGGTCCGGTTAAATTAAAGTAGGAATGATTGGTCATATTTAAGACCGTCTCTTTATCGGAAACGGCATGATACGCGATCTTTAATTCATTTTTATCCGTCAACGTATAGGTAACGGATACCTCGATATTGCCTGGATGTCCCATCTCACCGTCCTTTTTCTTTAAGGAAAGCGTTACGCTGTTCTTTCCGGCCTCAGCATCCCAGACTCTCTTATGAAATCCCTCTTTCAGATCCGAATGAAGGTTGTTGACCCCACGGTCGTTAACCGGAAGCCGGTAGGTTTTCTTCCCGATCTTAAACTGTCCCTTTGCGGTTCTGTTCGCGATCGGTCCGATCGTGGACCCAAAACAGCTGCCGTTGTTAAAATACATCCACAGCTTGTCGTATCCAAGTACCACATCCTCTGTTTTCCCCTTTTTGTCCGGAACATAGAGGTTCTTTAAAATCGCGCCAAAAGTGATGACCTTCGCGATCATCCCGTTTTTGTTCGTAATGGTATAGCAATCCACTGCCTTACCGTCTCTGGTCATTCCAAATGCTTCCCTTGTAACCGCCATATCAAATACCTCCCTGTTTCTGTCCTTTACATTTCCACACGCCCTTCCAACGCGCGGAAGAGCGTCACTTCATCGATGTACTCAAGGTCGCCTCCCACAGGAACACCGCTGGCGATCCTGCTGACCTTGATCCCGGCCGGCTTGATCAGTTTGCTGATATACATAGCCGTTGCTTCGCCCTCCAGGCTCGAGTTGGTGGCTATGATCACCTCATCCACATCCTCGTGCAAACGCTCGATCAGCTCCTTTAATCGGATGTCCGAAGGACCGATTCCGTTCATCGGAGAGATCGCGCCGTGCAATACATGATATACGCCCTCATAACGCCCGGTCTTTTCATAGGCTATCATATCCCGCGGCGTTTCCACCACCATGATCGTCTTGTGGTCACGTTTTGTGTTTGCGCATACCGGGCAGATATCCCGGTCGGTCAGAGTACAGCAGCACTTGCAGTACCTGGCGTTTTGTTTTGCCGTCCAGATAGCATCCGAAAGACGTTTCACACGATCCTGCGGCAGATTTACAATATAAAAAGCCATCCTTTGAGCGGACTTGGAACCAATCCCCGGGAGAGCTGCCAGCTCATCGATCAGTTTATTGATATCTCCACTGTAAAACTCCATAGATCTTTTACTCTCCTTAGAAAGGCAGGTTCAGACCTCCGGAAATCCCTCTCATCATTTCCTGGCTGGCGTCTTCCGCCTGCTTTAACGCCTCATTGACTGCCGCCAAAACAAGATCCTCCAGTGTTTCCACATCCTCGGGATCCACTGCCTCCTCGGAGATCTTGATCTTTGTCAGGACCTTCGCGCCGCTGACGGTTGCCTCCACAGCGCCGCCTCCGACAACTGCGCTGTACTCTCTTGTCTCCATCTCCTTCTGCTGTTCTTCCATCTGGCGCTGCATCCTCTGCGCCTGCTTCATCAGATTGTTCATGTTGCCGGGCATTCCGCCGCCCGGAAATCCTCCACGCTTTGCCATTGTAGTCATTCCTCCGTTTATTTTGATGTATTTGATTATTGACAAAAGTACCCAATCCGCCCTATCTCCTCATCCACAAAAAATCCCCACATATGCAGATGATTTCGTCATAATAGCTTCCGAACATCATGCCTTCTTCAAAACCCATGACCTGAGCATCTCTACCGTACTGCGCTACCACCTTTTGAATATACTCCGAATCCGTATCAAAAATCAATACCTCCGTCCCACTCCCCTGTAAAAAAGACGGCATCATGATCCATTTCACATGCTTTGCCCCTGCCGGAATCTCATCCGGGAAAAAGGAGTAGTCATAAAAAGTACTCAACCTGCGCTTTGCAATATCCCCTTTGTATTCATAAGACATATGATACGGAAACCACAAATCCGGAATGATTGAAAAACCGTTTCTGACCATAATAAAAGAAATCAGCATGGCCAGTATCGCGATTATGATACCGGGTGCACGGCGCCGCGCCTTGCGCTGGGTTTGCCCCTTCGCCGATTCCGTGTCATCCGTCGTTTGGTTCTCCTCTGATTCCGCATCATCTGCCGCTTTGGCCTCCTCAGACGCGTCTTGCGACGTTTGCTTTTTGCGTCTATAGGGGCTCTCAAACTTCTCTGCGTTCATCCAACGGGATGCGCAGAAAGCCCAAATTCCTGACATCACTGTCACCAATATATTATGGGGTCTGGGGTGCATGACTGCATTCACACAAAGCACTGCCGTCAGAACGCATACCGCGACAAAAAACAGCAGGTACCCTTTGTGATATTTCCTCGTTTTCCTCAATTGTCTTCTTCCTCAATCTCCATATGGATCACCTGGGACAGATCCACATAATGATCCTCAAAATCCCTGTCGCTGCTCACTGTCTGGAAACTAACCGTCACTTCCTTGCCCGAGAAATCAGCCAGCATGCGTTCCAGCAATTCCTTGTGCTTCTCATCCTGGTCAAAATAGTCCGTGTCGCCCTACCGCT
>CALDIE010000178.1 GCA_937901625.1 uncultured Lachnospiraceae bacterium | reverse complement strand
GATAATCCACTCCGTAGGCTTCAAAAAAACGTCTCTTTTCCCCGGGTGTCATCAACACCCCCGAATCATTGGGATGGAAAAGCGCCGCCGGCGACGGCTCAAAGGTAAATACGGCTGTCTTAAGAAGAGGATTCCGTGTTTTCGCGGCAAACAGTTCCTCCAAAAGTTTTTGATGCCCTAAATGAACGCCATCGAATTTACCGATGGCGATGGCAGTCTTATCCTCTATATACAATTGTTCCAAACGGTTGATGATCTTCATATCGCTATGCCTGCACTTTTTTCGGTGTTTTCCCTGAGTATGCCGCTTTAAGAAAACAGCTTATCCACCACATACAGATTCTTTTGGCTCTCATACCGGTAGATACCTTTAAACGATCCGTCGGGACGACAGATCCTTACCTTTGTCCCATCGCATACTTTTCGCAGATCATCGCTAAGAGGCAAAGGATTACCGTTATCAAGAAGTTTCCCGTATTCCTCCGCTATCTTTACGGAAGGTAAGTCGCGGTAAAACCACTCTACCGGTAAAATCTTCTCCGTAAGATGCCCGCTATCCTTGAGCGCCTTTATCTCGTCTAAAGTCAGGGCATCCCCGATCAAAAACGGTCCGCTGGCGGTTCTGACTAAGGATTCCATACATCCGCCGCAGCCGAGTTTTTCTCCTATATCATAACAAAGAGACCGGATATAGGTACCTTTCCCGCAACGGATCCGCATCCTGATCCTGGGCAGATCGGTCTCTAAGATCTCGATCTCATGGATCGTAACCTTTCTGGCCGGACGCTCGATCTCTTTCCCTTCTCTGGCTAACTCATACAGTCTCTTACCATCGATCTTAATGGCGGAATACATGGGCGGAACCTGCCATATCTCTCCCAAAAAACTTTGGATGACATTCTTAACTTCCTCCTCCTTTACCGCAACCTCCTCTGTCTTTAAGACTGTCCCGGTAGTATCGTAACTGTCGGTCACTGTTCCCAAGAGAAGTACCGCCTCATATTCCTTTATCTTATCCGTCAGTTCTTCCACCAGTTTCGTGGCACTCCCCAGACACACCGGCAGGACCCCTGTAGCGGCGGGATCAAGTGTTCCCGTATGACCGATCTTTTTTTGATGAAGGATCCCACGCAGTTTTGCCACCACATCAAAAGAGGTATAACCGGCTTCCTTGTATACATTGATCATTCCGTCTGTCACGAAGCAAAATCCTCTTTCTTTAACTGCTCTCCGATGGCTTCCATAAGTTTTTCAACGGTCACTTCCAACGGATCCGTGGATTCGCATCCGGAGGCACGCTTATGTCCGCCTCCGCCATAGACGGCTCCCACTTTGGAAACATCCACCAGATCGGAGGACGCGCGGAAACTGCATTTATACAGTCCCTGTTTCTTCTCATAGATAAATACAGCGCACTCCACGCCCTCTGTCACCTGCAGGCGGTTAACGGCGCCTTCCACATCATCGGTCGTCGCGCCAAAGGCTTCCAGTTCGCTGCCCCGGATCGTACCTAAGATCACCTTGCCGTCATAGAAAAGTCTGCTGTCTAATACAATCTGCGCTAAGAGCTTATTTTGAAGATAGGTTTTCCCGAAGAAAGTATCATCCAGAAATTTAGGAAAATCAAAGCCGTATTCGATCAGATCGGCAGCGATCCTCATCGTCCTGGGTGATGTATTGGAAAAATGAAAAACACCGGTATCATGTGAGATACCAAGGTATAAGAGCTGCGCGATCTCCGCATCCATATATTCCGTCTCGATCAGTTCATATACGATCTCCGCAGCCGCGCTGGCTTGGGGGATCACATGGTTTACCATACCTCCGCCCTTTGCGTTGCTGATATGATGATCGATATTTACCGTCTTTTTAGCCGACTCAAAATAACGGGCCGATCCGCCGATCCTCCCCGGATCCGT
>CALDIE010000177.1 GCA_937901625.1 uncultured Lachnospiraceae bacterium | reverse complement strand
CTTTGTGGATGTATAGAGCTCAAGGATATCATTCTCCGCTACCAGATCCATCCCTGCCACCCTGCCGTTTCCGGTAGAGAGCGCATGATACGCGGTACTTTCCTCGTACTCATAGGACTGCAGGTACTGTTTGTATCCGCTATAATATCTGTAATGAGCCAGATAGTAGACAAACCAGATCCCCAATACCAAAATCAATGCCGCAAGTACGCACAGTACGATCTTTCCGCCCTTCCCGAGTTTCTTCTTTTCTTTCTCTGTGGAAGAATCCTGGGCTTTATTCTTTTTTTCCATAATCTTTGCCATACTCTTATCCTCTTACTATCGCTGTGTTCGAATCCCCGCCGTATATCGGTCATCCGGGAAGTCACCGCCTATCGGAAGATCAATTCCGTATAGATACTGCGGAAGAAACTGTATACCTGAGAAATCAGATTTGTCATCAACAACAGCAGGAAAATGATGATAAATACCGCGATCAGTGTCAAAACCAGGGTGATCAGCGTCTTTCCCAAAGTGTAGTTGTGAACCTGCATGATCCCGATCAGCATCATGATCACCGCCCATGCGATCCCGATCGCCAGTATCATAAAGTAAAAGGCTTCTTCATCTGCTGCGATCGCCTGCGAAATGATCGTCGCCGGAATATAGGCAATGATCAGGGGAAGGGTGGCATACCCGATTACGATCGCAATATCCTTTAATCGTCCTTCTCCGTTCATCAAACAGGTAACAGACCAGTTGCCCACACACAACAGCGCATATAACAGCAAAACGCCGCTCAGTTCCGTCAGCGCGTTTACGCTTAAAGGATTGTTTGTGTTAACCACAAAGCTCGCAAGATAGCGGTTCATGGAAAAACAGAAGGAGAATATGATCACCAGAAGGATCGCAATCGGAACACTCCCCTTTTCTTTACGACGGACCCAGTAAAAACCGTCCATCGGATGAGAAAGGGTATACCAGAGATATTTCCACTTTTCTTTGGTGAAATTCTTTTTCCAGAAACTCTCCTCCGTCCAGGTCTGCTCCTGATTACCGAACAATTCATCAGCCATTTCGCAGTCCCTCCTTCTTCTTCTTGTACTCAAAATAGGCTTCATTCTTCTTTTTCCAGAATTTCATGAAGATCACATAGCCTATAACGATGATCATTACGCCCGTCAGGATATACTGAAGGTGTTCCTTCAGGATATCGTTTCTGTAACGGCGGAACGCTACGGAATAATAATCCCTGTTCATTCCGAGCTTCAGGTAATACATCGCGTTTTCGTTGTCCTTGGCCGTAAGGTATGCCTTTCCGATACCGCTGTTGGCTAACTCAAAATTTTCATTGATCCTTAAAACTTCCTGCCACTTTTCAACGGCCAGGGTTTCATCTCCGTCATAGCGAAGCGCCACAGCCTCGTTGATCAGACGTCCATACTCCGTTGCCTCAAATACGGTGATCGCTGCCCTCGTAGCATCCAGCACGATGATCTGGGTGCCGATGGACTCGATCGCCACGGGGCTTGCAAAGGTTCCCATCTGCGTGCCGAGTCCCCCGAAAATGTAAAGAAGGTTACCCTCATGATCATAGGTAAAGACACGTCCGCGCTTTCTGTCTAAGAGGGAGTAAATACCCTTGTCTCTGTATACGACATCCGTGATCTGGCTGGGTCCGGAATAATCTGTGGAACCCTCTATCCAGAGATCTCCGCCGACATTCTCATTTTCACCCTTGCGGATGACATCCTCTCCTCTGGGATTTAAGCGGCGCACCGCCTGTTCTCCGTCGGAGTCGATGTTTGTCGCGTATACAAATCCGTCGTCATCGACATCAATTCCCGTAAACTCGGTAGGGATAAAGAGCTGGGATTTTGCTCTTTCCTCCTTGGTGGCTAACTTTCTCCAGAAGCGCTCCCAAAGCGTGATCTTTACTTCAATGGTTCCGAAGAATCCGGTGAACTGTCCGTTGGATTCGAATACCATAACGCCTTCAAACATATTCTGGGCGATGCAGTAAATACGATCCGCGTAATCCACGGAAACCTTCATGGGAGTGAACACAAATCCCTGTTCCAAAACATCTGATGTGGGATTATCAACAATCCCGACTAACGCATCCGTTTCGTTGTCAAGGATCACGATACGTCTGTTCATCATATCCGCGATGTAGAGACGGTTTTTGGAAGATACGCATACGCCGTAAGGATTGGAGAAATGATCTTCCGTCCCGTTGTTGTCAAAGGTCTTGATGATCTTGATGACATTTCTCATCGAAGGGTCGAGCACGACGATCCTCTGATTTCCCGTATCGGCAATGTAGATATTGCCTTCGGCGTCTTTACAAAGATCCTGCGGCGACATAAATGCCCCGATCTTTTCTCCGTTGTAGGTATAATCCTGTCCCAGGATCAGACGGCTGGGCGTATAGGCCGCCGGCGTCTTTACCGCGTCCTCCCAGTAATCATAATTGTATGTATCGTACGGCTGTTCCTCCGCAAAGCCCGTACCCGGCACGGATAAGAAACAGGTTACGGCACATAACACACCCGACAGGATCCTGATCAGTTTTCCTCTTCTTCTCTTCATATGTATCCCTCACTGCGATCGATATCGCTCCGTATTTACGTCTCTTCGGTTCAAAGCGATATTCTTTTAGTCCTTCATACCGGATGCTGTCATCGTCTCCAGGACGTTTCTCTGACAGATGATAAAGAATGTGATCGGTACAGCCGCGATAAAGAAGGTAACGGCTGCAGCCGCTCCGGCACGTTTTGTTCCGCCGGCCGTGATCTGCTGCAACGCAAACTGCATCGGCTTTAACTGCTCATCTCTTAAGAAGATGGAACCGGTATTGGCCCACATCTGCTGGAATTGGAAGATGGCCAGTGTCAGCCACGCAGGCTTTACATTCGGCATCACGATCTTCCAGAAGATGACCCACTCATTGGCTCCGTCGAGTCTTGCGGACTCCATCAAAGAATCCGGCAGCTGCTCCATAAACTGCTTCATCAGATACAGACCCATACCAAACGACCATGCCGGAAGGACAAGAGCCAGATAGGTATTGTTGATCCCAAGCCAGGAAATGATCAGATACTGCGGGATCTGGGTAACTGTCCAGGAGAACATCATCGAAAGCACAACCATGGAAAAGAGGATATCTTTTCCGGGGAATTTATGCTTTGCCAGCGGATATGCCGCCAGGGACGCACAAACTACATGTCCTACCATTCCGCCGACGGTAATGATGATCGTGTTGAGAATATAACGGGAAAAAGGTACCCAGGAGTCATTCATCAAAACGAACAGGTCGGAGAAGTTCTCCAGTGTCGGATTCCGCACAAAGATCTTGGGCGGGAATTGGTATAACTCATCCAACGGCTTTAAGCAGTTGTTGATGATCATTACCAACGGAAGGACCATGAACACACCACAGATAGCCATCAGCGTAAAGAGCAGGGTGTTACCCGCCATGGAGCGGTTTAACTGCTTTTCCTTACCTCTCTTGGGCGGCTTCTTGTTAACGATCTTTTCCACACGCTTCGCTTCCTTGCGCGCGGCTCTCTCCGCCTTTCGGATCTCGGCAGGCGTCATATCCGTCCTGGTCATATTTCTGTTATTGGGGGTTTTCTTCTCAGCCATTATTCACCAACCCTCCTTAAGATTCTCTGTACAAGCTTGTTTGTACCTACCATCAACAGGAACAGCACCGTAGCGATCGCGGATGCGTAACCCATTTCAAATCTTGTATTACCATAGTCGAGCAGGTGGGTAACCACCGTAGCGCCGGCATAGTTAACGGAAGGATTGCCTGCGAGATAAATGGAGATATCCGCTACCGCAAAGGACTGTGTGATCTGCATCACGGCACCGAACATCAGCTGCGGCTTCATCGTAGGAAGCGTCACATACCAGAGTTCCTGCCAGCGGTTCTTGATACCGTCGATGGCAGCCGCTTCATACAGCGACTTGTCTACCGTCTGAAGACCGGCGATAAAGGAAAGGAAGCCGGTACCTAACGACAACCACAACTGCACCACGATCAGACAGGGCAATACGTACTTTTCCGTCTTTAACCAAACGATCGCTTCGTTGATGATATCAAGTTTTAAGAGGATACCGTTTAAGTATCCGTAGCGGTCACCGGTCAAGATCAGGTTCCATACAAGATATGCGTTACCGCAGATCGAAGGAGCGTAGAAGATCAATGTTAAGAAGGCTCTGAGCCACCCCTTGAACTCATTGATGATCCAGGCAAACAAAAGGCAGAGGAAGTAACTGATCGGACCTGTAACCACCGCAAAGATCAGTGTGTTTTTCAAGGAGATAAGGAATACGTCATCCTCCAAAAACAGCTTTACATAGTTCTTCCATCCGACCCATTCCGGGAATTCCAGCATATTAAAGTATGTAAATCCGAGTACGATCGAAATCGCCACCGGTACAACCGTAAACAGAAAGAACAGGATAAAATAAGGGGCGATCATGGCATATGACCATCTGGCTCTCTTGATACGGTAGCCTAACTCTCCCTGTTTTTTCGCCATCTCCAGCGCCTCTTTCGAAACCCCTCCGGCGAGTTCTTCTTCACTCTTTTTCCGGTTCAGGACCACGACCTGATCTTCTTTCTTCTTAAAAGGCATCTTTTCCTCTTTCCGTGCCTTCATTACCGGCACTCATCGCTGTAACTCTCCTGCGTCTTATCCGGGCGGATCACTCTGCCAACAGGGGAAGCTTTAACTCCTCACGCTTGTAATTGATCTCAGCGTTGATATACTCCACCTTTTCCATCAAACACTCTCTGGGTGTTACCGTATCGGTATCGGTCGTTACGGTGTAGAAAGCGTTGTTTACGTTACGCCAGGTGTAATACCCGCCGGGAACCTGCGGAATACCCTGTACCTGTTCAAACTGGCTCATCAAGGCCTCATAGGCGTCGGTTTGCCAGGAAGATCTTTCAAGCGCCTCCAGGTTCGCGGTAGCCACGCGGGCGGATGCTCCCATCAGACTCTCCATCTCTCTTCCGTAGAGT
This sequence comes from uncultured Lachnospiraceae bacterium, assembly GCA_937901625.1. Classification (GTDB taxonomy): domain Bacteria; phylum Bacillota; class Clostridia; order Lachnospirales; family Lachnospiraceae; genus NK4A136. The sequence continues at coordinate 5,530 of CALDIE010000177.1, read as the reverse complement.
GTCTGCGTCTCGGCGGATGTCCACCACTTTAAGAACTCCCAGCTCTCAAGCGGATGTTCGGTTCCCGCCATGATCATGTCGGCAAGTCCCGTCGACCCGGTCGCGTGATTGATGGTTCCATCCTCTTCCATGATACCGGGCACCACGGTGAAGTCCCAAAGTCCTTCGATATCCGGTGCGGATACCACCAGGTTGTTGTATACCGTATAATCCGCAATGATGATCGGACACTCACCGGTACGGAAACGCTCTTCCACGCTGGTCTCCTTATCGAGCTTGTAGTCCGTATAGAATTCACAGTACTCTTTGAATACATTAACCGCGATATCGCTGTCGAGGTCGGAAGCCATACCGTTGTCTCTGTAGTAACTGCCTCCCTGCTGTGCCAGAAGCATTGCGAATACCTGTTCACTGGGCAGCATACCGAATTCCATCTGGTTCTTGGAAAGGACGGTCATCGTAACCTTTACATCATCCCATGTGCGGGGAATATCCATTCCGATCTCGCGAAGGATATCCTTGCGGTAGAACATCATCAGGAAGGTCTGTGTATCCGGAAGCGCGTAGGTCGCTCCGTCGTACGTCATCTGAACCAGCGCGCTGTCGGAGAAGCGTTTTGCCACTTCTTCAAAATCATCAAACTGTGTTAAGTCAAGCACCGCGTGACGTATACCGTAATTGACGGGCGTATCATTGCCGGCACTGATCATGCTGGCTGTCGCGGCACCGGTCGCCACAGCCGTACCGCCTACCTGTATTGCCACGTCCGGTCCTTCGCCGGCCAATTCCGCCTTTAAGAGGGTGCTCATATCCACCAGCTGGACATTGACATTGATATTGGTCTCGCTCGTAAAGTTTTCATCGATCAGGCTCTTGATGACATTGGCCTGATCACGTCCGGTACCGATCCAAAGGGTAAGAATCACACCTTCCGTATTCTTGTCCGCGATGTTACCGATCTGGTTGTAATCCACGATAAAGGAAAAATACAATCTCTTGATCTCGTACCATGCTCTGGAGAACCAGTTGGATCCGCTGATCTTAGGTGTTTCTCCGGGCGAATAAACATAAATACGATCGATCTGTAAGGGCTGCACGATAACCTGGGAAATCCAGTTACCGCAGGCTCTGACATTGGTCTTGTAAGAAGCGAGAACCTCTGTAAAACGCTCCTGGTCAAAGATCAGTTCATCGAGCTGATCCCTCATGGTGATCAGGACAGTCGTCTTGTCGGTATTGTTACCGGCAATCTCCTGCAGGGAGGTGACCGCCTTGTCTATCTCCGCGCGAACATGAACCAGTTCGCCTTCGAGTTCCGGAAGGGAGGACGTTAACTGGTAGTCTCTGTACTGGTCGGGCGATACACCCGTGATACGGATCACCTGACGGTAGATCGCGTTTAGTTCCTGCACGGCTCCCTGAACCGTAGCGATGATCTCCGAGAAATCACCCAGTACCACTTCCATACGGAACGTATGCCTACCGGCCGTCAGATAAAAGTTGTAAGGAGTACCGTCATCCGCAGAAAGTACATCCTCTCTCCAGTTTTGCTTATAATCAAAACCGTATGACTCCATCTCTTCAAAAGGCACCACGCCGTCGATCGTGATCCTTCTTGAAACAAAGACACCTCGAACGAAGTTCTGTTTATCGTAAAGGGCGATATTGTAGTATCCGTCCGTGGGGACATCGATCTCCCATTCGATCCACTGCCCCGCGTTCTGCCAGCTCTCACCTCCGATAGAGTTGTTTAAAAGGGTTCTCGCGCTGGAGGGGAAAACCGCCGGCGAAGACTGATCCTGTCTGGGATAGAGCATCTGAGAGGAAGTCTTGACGGCATTTTCCGCTTCGATACGGATGCACTGTCCGGACGTTGCCTTTGCTCCCATGGCGTCCCACCCGGCTTTTACCTGTTCATAGGTACCGGGATCCGGTGTGTTGTCAAAAACAATCTCTCTTAACAACATCGGCTCTTTTAAGCTCATCATGGAGATCGTATGGTCACCCGCTTCCAGATACACCTTTAAGTTATCCACCACGTAACCGTTGCTGTCGTAGCAGTACGCGCTGACCCATTCGGGGATCTCAATGGAAGTCGGCTTTAAGTCATTTCCCTGATTGTCTCTAAGCCACTCTTTCATCACGATGCCGTCGGCATTTGTGGTAGTAGTGAAGACATCGTTCGTCCAGATCCTGGAGAACTCGACCAGCGAAAACTCCCCAAAAGGAAGATTCCCGTCAATAAAGAAGGAACGCTGGATCTCCGAAGCCTTTCCTTCGATCGGATAATACAGAAGGGACATATCGTAGTAACCGGCCCTGGCAACGCTAAAGTCATACTCCACAAGAGCGTTTTCCGTTGTCAAAAGGCTCTCCCCTTCCATACCTTCATAATCGGTATAGATTTCCGGAGTGACCGCTCTGCTCACGCCGCCGCTTCTCTCTTCATAGCGAACATAGTTCCCTGCCTCGATCACGATCCGGTCATCCGGGAATATCTGCGGGAATGCCGCAGCGTAATCCGTAAAGTCCATCACGGAATCATCCAGGGAATATGTGCTGACGATATCCTTGTACTCATCAAAAGAAGTATCGGTCTTAGCATGTACGGCAAAAGAACTTCCGCTCCACATGTTCGCGGTCATCACCGCGCACATCGCCAGCGAAAGTACTCTCCTTCCGGTTCCTTTTCGATTTGTTTTCTTCGGAAATCTCTTGGGCATCTTTCACTTTCCTTTCCGCACCGTCACCGCGGCGCCGTAAGCCGGAATCTTCCCTCTCACTCCAGCCACCAGGCGTCCTCGCCTTCTTTGGGGCCGGGATAATATTTTCTCATCGCTTTTTCGATCCATACGCTTGAGACGTATACCCACGCTGCCGGGAGGATGACAACCGTCCACATCGGCAGGATCCTGATCTGCAAAACGATCAGCGCAACCACTCCGCACAAAAGCGGAACCGTATAATATATGTACTTTACAGATAATAGAAATGACAGTTTCACCAGATCCGACGCCTTCATCGAAAACCTTGAAAGCACCGGAAACAGGTAAAGGGAAAGCATCGCCAGTAAGAGCAGTATCCCGTCGTAGATCACATACGCGCTGAGCATTCCGCCTTCAAAAGAGGTATCCGCCGCCGTATCTGTGATCACTTCCCTGTTATAGACCATCAACCCCGCCAAAAGGAGGATCACGATGCTAAACGCGGTTCCCCGCAGAAAATTCCGCTTCCACGCCCGGAAATACTCCTTTACGGGATAGCCCCTGTTCTTCTTAATGGACTTCACCACCGCATAGTACAAGGCCGCGCTCGAAGTTCCGATCGTTACGATCGGGATCGATGTCAGAATCCAGATCATACTCAAAAGTATGCACTGTCCCGCCTTTGATAAAAAAGTGATCAGCGGTCCGTCCACATCCAGAATATTGTTCATTGTCACCTGCTCACTCTTCGATCGGATAGTTCTTTAAATCCGGCAATTCCGACCTCGTAATGACCAGATCGGAAGCGTATACCTTTTGGATCATGCTCTCTTCCGTATATTGTTCGGAAAGAGCGACGATCGATGTATTCTTAACCACAAATTCACCGCTCCAGGTGCAAAAGAAACCCCACATTGCCCCGTCGCGAAGTGCCTGATCAGGATCGAAAAGGCAGCCGTTTTCACTCATCACAACCATCTTTCGACCTTCGGTGTAGTCCACGGCTTCAAAAAACTTATTGGTCTGCGGTGTGTATACATGCTCTCCAGGGTACAGATCCTCACCCACGATATCTACATATTCATCTCCCGGATACCAATCCGGATCCTGTCCGTTCCATACCCAGATCAGGTTGTTGAGTCCGTATTCATTGGTAAGTTTTTCATATAGCAGGACATAGAGCTGTTTGTATGCCTCCGGTCCGGAAGCCCCCCACCAAAACCACCCTCCGGATGCTTCATGTAAGGGTCTCCACAGGATGGGGGCACCTGCTTCCTGTAAAATTGAAATCTGCGCGGCTATCGCGTCGATATCCTCCATTAACAGATCGTAGCCTTCCGGATCTTCACCGTTCATGATCTTTGCCAGATCGATATTGGTATAGGCAGTATTAAACCCGCTGTACCACTGTCCCGTTAAATACTTCTCCGGCGCGTTCCAGTGCCAGCAGAAAGTTACGATACCGCCGTTCTCCCAGTAGTTGATGGCAAGCTCGGTTGCGTGTCCGACGGAACCGTTCGCCACTCTGGAGGGCGTATATTCAATAAAATCGAGTCCCAGCACCGCCGGGTACTCACCCCCGGTCGTCTTCCAGATCGCCATATTCTCCGAGCCGATCATACCGGTATCACAGTATTGTCCGGACAAGATCTGCTTACCGTAAATATCACAGAGATAATGAAACAGCCTCTTTGTGTTATCCGTGGCATTCGGATTGACAAGCTCCGCAGAAACACTGTAGATCGCCGGGTCGATATCGTCCGAATGTTTGATCTTCACGCTGTCGATCAACGCCCAACCCCAGTATTTCTTAACTTCTACCGTATGTTCTCCGGCCGTAAGATAAACCCGCCCGATCACACTGTCGGCAAATACCGTTCCTTCCGACGAAATGGTTCCGACATTCTCTCCGTCCACCCACACGTAGTTATCTTTGTGTCCGCCGTCGGCACTGCAGGTGGAAAATGCCAGATCATAGTGGCCATCCTCCTCCACCGCGATCTTTAACGATACCCCGTCGCCGTCCGATGCAAGTCCGCTCACATAACCGTTTCCGCTAAACCCTGCCACCGCGCTCTCCGTTTTGGCAGCGCCAAGCATCGTTCCGTCTTCTGCTTCATAAAGAGACGCCTCGCTCCAGTCATATGTCTTCAGGGATGTCTCCCCGGCGCCGGAGTCCGTCACCTGCGCCCCTTTTGTGCCGGCACAGGCGCTCATTCCCATAACGGCCGCCGCCAGCATGGCTTCGACCGCTCCTTTCATCACTTTTTTATGTTTTTTCACTACCTTCTTCCAATCTCCGTATCAGAGTCATTTACCACGCTGTTGTCTTTAATGTACTTCACGATATCGTCTAATTCCGTGAAGGCAAGCCCTACATAACTGTCTGCCGCACCATAGTAGATCGCGATCCTTCCGCTCGCGTTATCCTGCAGCGTTGCGCAAGGGAAGCATACATTCGGAACAAATCCTCTCTCCTCGTACCACTGTTCCGGTGTCAGCAGGAAGTTCTGGCAGCGATACTTCACCTTGGACGGATTGTCGATATCCAGGATCGCGCCACCGATGGAATAAACGAATCCGTTGCAGGTTCCGCTTACGCCGTGGTAGAAGAGCAGCCATCCTTCATCCGTCTCGATCGGAGCGGCTCCGCCGCCGATCTTTACGGATTCCCACCACTCGTTTCCGCGTCCCATCACGTGGCGGTGTTTTCCCCAATAGACCAGATCCGGGCTCTCGGAAATAAAGATATCCCCAAACTCAGGGATTTTCAGGAACTGCCGTTCTGGGATAAGCCGGGATATGGACTCTGGGAGTTGCTAGGC
>CALDIE010000176.1 GCA_937901625.1 uncultured Lachnospiraceae bacterium | reverse complement strand
CTCCAACAACTACGAGCGCGGTGAATCTCATGTTACGACCACCCTTAACAACCTTCGTTACGCGCTTGATGGAAACAACCTTATCGTTTAATTCCAACTGACTTGCGTCAATAATCTCATGTCTCATGCGTTCGACCCTTCCTTCCTTAGAACTCTAAACCGGCTTCTCTGGCCGCATCGGCTAATGCTGCTACTTTACCGTGATATACATAACCACCTCTGTCAAAGACAACGGTCTTGATACCCTTGTCAAGTGCTCTCTTAGCGATCACCTGTCCTAAGTATGCTGCAGCGTCAACATCATTGGTCTTCTCCAACTGTCCCTTGATCTCCTTCTCCACTGTGGAAGCGGCTACCAGGGTGTTACCTACGGTATCATCAATGATCTGCGCATAAATATGATTGTTGCTACGAAAAACTGCAAGGCGCGGTCTTTCTGCAGTACCACTGAAACGGTTACGAATCTTTAAGTGCTTTTTAACACGAACTTCCTGTCTTGATTCTTTGCTGACCATTCTTTACGCCCTCCTTACTTCTTACCGGTCTTGCCGACTTTGCGTCTGATCGTCTCATCCGCGTACTTAATACCCTTACCCTTGTAAGGCTCAGGTCTACGCTTGTCTCTGATCTCTGCCGCAAACTGGCCAACCTTTTCCTTATCGATACCCTTGACGATGATGTTAGCACCATCTACAACAGTCTCGATACCATCGGGATCTTCCATCTCAACCGGATGAGAATAACCGAGGGACAGTGTCAACTTCTTACCCTGCTTAGCGGCTCTGTAACCAACACCGTTTACCTCAAGCTTCTTCTCAAAGCCCTGGGTTACACCAACAACCATGTTGTTGATGAGGGTTCTGGTCAAACCGTGCAGAGACTTCATTCTCTTTAAGTCGTTGGGACGGCTTACTACTACTTCAGCGCCTTCCACCTTTACCGACATCTCAGGAGCAACCACTCTCTCGAGGGTACCCTTGGGACCTTTCACAGTCACTTTGTTATTTTCTGCAACTTCTACCGTTACGCCGGCAGGAATTGCGATTGGCATTCTTCCTATACGTGACATGCCCGTACCTCCTATAAATGTATCTTACTGCTTGTTGCTAGTGTTTGACCGGTATCCGCACATTGTCGCGCAGATATCGGGATAATCCTGTAATCTTACCAAACGAATGCAAGAACTTCGCCACCAACGTTTAACTTTCTTGCTTCCTTGTCGGTTACGATACCCTGGTTCGTAGAGATGATCGCGATACCGAGACCTCCAAGTACCTTGGGCAGATTCTCCTTGCTGGCATATACGCGAAGACCGGGCTTGGAGATTCTCTTAATACCGGTGATGATCTTCTCGGACTTGTCAGCGCCATACTTCAGTGTGATGTGGATGGTCTCAAAATTGCCATCCTTAACAATCTCAAAATTCTTGATATATCCTTCATCCAGCAGAATCTGCGCGATAGACTTCTTCATCTTGGAAGCGGGTACATCAACCGTATCATGCTTTGCAGTGTTTGCGTTACGGATTCTTGTAAGCATATCTGCAATAGGATCACTCATTGTCATCTTGATTTTCCTCCTAAATTATTCTATCGACTTACCAACTGGACTTCTTAACACCGGGGATCTGTCCCTTGTATGCAAGTTCGCGGAAGCAAACTCTGCAGATGCCGTACTTCTTCAGTACAGCGTGAGGACGACCGCAAATGTTACAACGTGTATAAGCTCTCGTAGAGAACTTGGGTTTACGCTGCTGCTTTACCTTCATTGACGTCTTAGCCATGAAATTTCCTCCTTACTATCGCGATGCCTTACTTGGAAAAAGGCATATTGAACAATGTCAATAATTCACGTGCTTCTTCATCTGTCTTGGCAGTGGTTACGATGATGATATCCATACCTCTTACCTTATCTACCTTATCGTATTCGATCTCAGGGAAGATAATCTGCTCCTTGATACCAAGAGCATAATTGCCTCTTCCGTCGAATGCGTTCGGGTTAACACCTCTGAAGTCACGTACGCGAGGAAGTGCAAGATTTACAAGTCTGTCAAGGAACTCATACATCTTGTCACCGCGAAGAGTGGTCTTGCAGCCGATGCCCTGTCCCTCTCTGATCTTGAAGTTTGCAATGGAGTTCTTTGCCTTTGTGATGACAGCCTTCTGTCCGGTGATTGCTTCCATATCAGCAACGGCGCTCTCAAGAACCTTTGCGTTCTCCTTAGCCTCACCGACACCCATGTTGACTACGATCTTGTCAATCTTAGGGATTTCCATCACATTCTTATAACCGAACTTCTTCTGCATTGCATCCATGATTTCGTTCTGATAAGTTTCTTTTAATCTACTCACTTTGTGGTTTCCTCCTTAAGATTAATCAATAACGTCACCTGTTGATTTTGCATAACGAACCTTTTTGTCTCCGTCCATCTTAAAACCAACTCTTGTAGCGGTTCCCTTGTGTACATACATAACGTTTGAAGCATCAATCGGTCCTTCCTGGTGGATTATTCCGCCGTTCTGGTTTGTCATGCTCGGCTTTGTATGCTTGGTAACCATGTTAACTCCTTCAACTAAGAGAGTACCCTTCTTAGTGTTTACGGAGATAACCTTACCTTCTTTGTCTTTATCTCTTCCGGCGATAACTCTTACGGTATCACCTTTCTTTATCTTTGTCATTGACATTACCGATACCTCCTATAATACTTCCGGAGCGAGGGATACTATCTTCATGAACTGTTTCTCACGAAGCTCTCTTGCTACCGGTCCAAAGATACGTGTACCTCTGGGAGTCTTGTCTTCCTTGATGATAACGGCTGCGTTCTCATCGAAGCGGATATATGTTCCGTCTGCTCTTCTGAGTCCTGTTGCCGAACGAACGATAACACACTTTACAACGTCACCCTTCTTTACGGTGCCGCCGGGAGTCGCCTTCTTTACGGAAGCGACTATTATATCGCCGATATTGGCGTATTTTCTGCGAGTACCTCCGAGGACCCTGATACACATAAGCTCTTTTGCGCCCGTGTTATCAGCGACCTTGAGGCGTGTCTGCATCTGAATCATGTCTTTTACGCTCCTTCCGCTTACTTAGCTCTCTCGATCACATTCACAAGGCGCCATCTCTTATCCTTTGAAAGAGGTCTTGTCTCCATGATCTCCACGGTGTCGCCTATGTTGCAGGTGTTCTCCTCGTCATGCGCCTTGAGCTTGATAGTGCGCTTGATGATCTTGTTATAGAGGGGGTGGCGAACGTTATCGGCGATCGCTACTACGATAGTCTTTTCCATTTTATTGGAAACTACCTTGCCGACTCTTGTTTTTCTGAGGTTTCTTTCTGCCATTGTCTTTTATCCTCCCCTCTCAGCTTTTAGCCGCAAGCTCGCGCTCACGCTGTATGGTCTTGATAACTGCGATCTCTTTCTTGACCGCCTTTATTCTTGTGGGGTTGTCAAGCTGATTTACCGCAAGCTGGAAACGGAGGTTGAACAGCTCCTGCTTGAGCTCTGCCGCTCTGTTCTGCAGTTCGATCTCGGAAAGGTCTCTGATCTCCTTGGTTATCTTTTTCATTCTGCGTCAGCCTCCTTTTCCTTTGCCACGAACTTGCACTTGATCGGGAGCTTGTGCATTGCGAGACGCATAGCCTCTCTTGCGACATCTTCCGACACGCCCGCGATCTCAAAGAGCACTCTGCCGGGCTTTACGACAGCCACCCAGTACTCGGGCGAGCCTTTACCGGAACCCATTCGTGTTTCGGCGGGCTTTTCGGTGACCGGCTTA
>CALDIE010000175.1 GCA_937901625.1 uncultured Lachnospiraceae bacterium | reverse complement strand
TGAAAAACTTCCGATCACATTGAAATTACTCCTTTAACGGTAAGTGGTTTCGAAGCAGGGAGGATTTTTTCGCAAAGGCGATGGCAGGAGAGGTAAGGTTAACATCTGTTTATGACGAATTGTACGGATTTGAGGTGATGGCATGAGTGAGGAGATGATCCGCTATGACGGTGAGGAATCCGAAGACGTACTCTATGCAAAGTATGAAAAACTTTTGTTTCAAAAGGCAGAGGTAAAAAAAGAGGCCCTGCATTGGGAGATGGAATACAACCGTGAATTCGGAGATGAACTTTTATTGGTCTTTAAGGAGAAGATCGAGTGTATTCGCTTAAAGAAGACGATCGGGTACTGCCAGATGTTTATCAACCGCGGAGAACAGATCAATACGGACGTCATGAACGAGTATATCCAAACGGCGATGCTTGAGTATACGAAGCGTTTGCATAAACTTATCGAAGAGGTCGATATGGCTAAGGGCGGAACGGAAATCGGCAGGAGCAGTGTTCGGAAGATCAAGCAGATCTACAGGTGTCTGGCTAAAAAAATCCATCCCGATATCTGTCCTTTGACCATGCGGAATGAAGAACTGTCGGATCTATGGATGGATCTTACCGAAGCATATGAAACAAACAATCTGGATTGGATGGAGGAGATCGAGGCGATGATCAACAACATCTTAGAAGGGTATGATCTGGAAGGCATCGATTATGAAGTGCCGGATATCGGGGGACGGATCGAAAAACTCACCGCAGAGATCGTTAAGATCACGAATTCGGAGCCGTACATCTATTCGGAGCTGTTAATAGATAAGGAGCAGGTTGAGGCAAAGCATAAAGCTCTTAAAAAGGAGTTGGAAGAGTATCGCACGTATAACAACAGCCTGCAGGAGATGCTGGATAAGCTCATGGGGAGCGGCGGAGGTGGTTTTGTATGGCAAATGAATTGACGGAATATGATAAAAGTCTGTTGAGTGTCGTGGAACAGTACGAGATCGTGGATCTGATCAAGCCGTTGGTCAGAGAGATCCATCTTTTTGATTCCTATATCGCCGGAACCACGCATTTAGAGGATGAGTCTGTTTTGGAAAAGGTAAAACCGGGAGATGCGCTCATCCTTCAGCGTGAAGTCAATAAGTTCGACGAGAAGGCGATCCTGATCTTAAATGAAGACAAGTGTAAGTTAGGGTATATCCCGGAAAAAGATAACACAATCTTTTCGCACCTGATGGACGCGGGGAAAATCCTTAAGGCAAGAGTGAGGAGTGTGGAAAAGCAAGGCTCCTTTCACCGTATCGGCATCGGGATCTATTTGGTAGATTTGTAAGCAATTCCGCACGATTCCTTTGAATTCCGCTTGATAAATGGATGGTATTTTATTATACTTATAAGACAGGCTTCTATGGACTGTTTAGAAGAGTGCTATCAGGAAATTTATACTAAGGGGGTCTCTACCCATGGCAATGATGGTTTGTCCTCAGTGCAAAAGAATAGTAGACGACGGGGCGAAGTCTTGTCCCGGATGTAAATTTGCAATAAAGAAATATGTGAGAGAGATGCAGAAGGCCGGTAAGAAAACCGGCAGTTCTACGATGGGAGCCATCTCTTTGAACGCTGTATATG
>CALDIE010000174.1 GCA_937901625.1 uncultured Lachnospiraceae bacterium | reverse complement strand
AGCTATACCACTACTAACGCTTCGACAATACATATAGAGATTGCATCCGCTCGTAACGGTAAAATAAAACTGCCTACTCTTGGCTGGGTTAAGGTAAGAGGTCTAAATCTGCCTGATGACTATATTGTAACAAAAGCTACCGTAAACCATGATCCCGATGGCAAATACTACGTAAGTATCGCCTATAAGACAGGGGTCGATATCCCGATAGTACCACTTAACAAAGAAACCGTAACGGCTATCGGCATAGACTTCCGCGAAGGCGACCTGTATTGTGACTCCAATGGCATATCAGCAGGTAAACCAAACAATATCATGGAATCTATGGATAAACTTAAAAAAACACAGGATAAGTTATCACGGCTGATCGAAAGTCACATAATAGACTATAAAGTCGTAGGCAATAAACGATATCCCGTATATGACAAACCGCTTAGGGATTGCAAGAACATACAAAACCAGCGCAGGCGGATTGCCAGAATCCATAAGCATATCGCAAACCAGAGGTTAGACTTCTTGCATAAACAAAGTGCTGCGATAACCAAACAGTATGATGTTATATGTATAGAAGATCTCCGGGTGCAGGATATGATTATACGCAAAGACGAGGATCCTTCAGCCATCAAACGCTATAATATAAACCGCAAGGTTTATGATGACGGATGGTATATGTTTACTCAAATGTTGTCCTATAAGGCATCATGGCAGAGCAAACACCTTGTTAAGGTAGACAAAGACTTTCAATCAACACAGATGTGCAGCCATTGTGGGCATATAGAACCGTCGATAAGCAATCTGACCGTCCGACAGTGGGATTGCCCTAAATGCGGTTCACATCATGGCAGAGACAGAAACGCTGCCATAAACATCAAAAATGAGGGGCTTCGTATTCTCAGACAGACAGCGTAAGTAATTATAACCAAAAACAACATCACCCGTAGGCTGCGGGAGTGTGACTACGAAGGCAGTAACCGTAATAGTGCAAGGAGCTGGTTTTCAACCGGGAGTGTCAAATGACACTGATTGTGTGAGAGGCAATTTTCAACCACTTTTTGCGGATAGCCGAAAATTGTTAAAAGAAAAGCATCCGCCAGGGTGCTTTTTTGATACTTTTTACAAAAATATTAAAAAGAAGATCCTGCCTCAGTATTTCAGAGACGTTTCAATGGGGATCAAAACCTTTGAACTTCGTAAAGATGAGGATGATGTACAGCCGGGGGATATCCTTGATCTCCTGGAATGGGATAACGGCTATACCGGCAGAAACATAAGATGCGCTGTAACCTATGTTCTCCGCCACAGTTCCCGAATATGGTCTTACGGAAGGTTACTGCATTATAGGAATTGAAGCTGTTGGGGAGGTTGTCGCAACAGAAAATTATACGGAGTATCATAGAAAGATGGATCACGAAGATCATGACGGAGGCTAAAAAGTATTGTGTATCACGCAACAAAAAAAAGAAAGCTCATAAATATCGCATTTTGCGTAAAACGCAACGTTGAAATCGTAATAATCCCATAGTATCGTAAACTACGAAAGGAGGTAAAGATGGGTACAAGAAAGAATCTACTTGAAGATCTAAGAAAAGAAAACGGATGTACATTATCCCAGGAACAGATTGCGATACGGATGGGACTCCCCAGCGAATACAAAAGACATTCGGATAATCCGCGTTACGGGGACATTGTTAACAAATTTGAAACGAAACAAACAAAAAATTGGGGTGTTAAATATTTTTTTCGTTATTGTTATGTCACAAGACTGGATCCACGTGTTGTGTTTGCTACATTATATCCCGACGAATCGTATAGCAAGAAGTTCCTTGAGAAGCAAAGAAAGGAACGAATTATGGATAAGAACAACAATAAAAACAATAGTTTATCGGATTATGCAGAAACATTAAAGGATGCTAAGGAAAACGAGGATGTAAAAGTTGGTGGCAATACGTTTGTTATTGGAGAGCCGGG
>CALDIE010000173.1 GCA_937901625.1 uncultured Lachnospiraceae bacterium | reverse complement strand
ATAAGCTAGTGACTGGAGTTCAGACGTGTGCTCTTCCGATCTGATGCGCCGATAGAGATCCAAAAGATTCTTTTCTTTTACATCTTCCTTTTTTAACCAGGCCTCCAGCACAGGAGTGTACTGGCTCATCAGGCTGACATAGATGCGATTTCCATAGTTTTCCCACAGTTCGTCCAGGATGCGGATCGTATTTTTGGTGTGACCGGGGAGAACGAGGTGTCGAACGATGACGCCCTTTTTCATAATTCCGGCATCATTTCCTTCCGAACCAAACACCGGGTCGCCGACCTGATGAAACATTTCCGCGATCGCAAGCGGGGCGACATCAGGGTAATCGGGCGTGGTGCTGTAGACTTTGGCCAGTTCGGGATCGGCGTATTTATAATCCGGCAGGTAGATATCGATAAGACCGTCGAGCATGCGGAGAGTTTCCGTGCGCTCATAGGCTGATGTGTTATAGACCACCGGGATGGTCAGGCGGTGACGGATCCGCTCCAAAACGCAGGCAATCTGCGGTGTATAGTGTGTTGGCGTGACCAGATTGATATTGTAGGCGCCCTCATCCTGCAGGCGAAGCATCGTATCAGCCAAAGCCTGTAAAGAGACTGCTTTGCCCTTTCCTTCGGTGGCGATGGAATGGTTTTGACAAAAGATACAGCGCATGGAACAGCCGGAAAAGAAGATGGCACCGGAGGAAGCGCGGTTTGTTCCGCGATCGTAGGGACCGGAGATACAGGGTTCCTCCCAATAGTGCATGGCGGCTCTTGCCGCATAGAGAGTAGCATCCATGCCGCAAAATCCACGCTGCCCTTTCGCGCGGTTTACACCGCATAAACGGGGACAGAGTATGCAGTGCTCCATGAGAGTCACGATATCCGCTTCCGTGACCGGTGATATTTGCTTGCTTTGGTGTTGTGAAGTATCCATAGTGGGATTTTTCTTCCTTATTGAATGTGTTTCTATTCAGGAGTTTTACCGGGAATGTTTTTTAAACATTCGAAAGACGGTGATGATCGGTATCTCAAGAAGCAGCACTCCGATCAGGATCAAAAGGCGAAGCAACGCCTCCGTTCCGTTAAAATGTCCACGCTCGGGCGGAAAGAAAGGAAGGAGAAGAAGGAGCTTGTATGCTGCCAAAACAAGATACCAGTCCAGATGCGTTGCCATGACGATCAGGGAGTTTTTGCCAAAGTAGGTGAAAATACGAAGGATAAAAGCAAGCGGAGGGACGCGAAGCAACCCCCAAATGCTTCTCGCAAGAAAAAGGGCGGCTGCCGTGGATGTGATTCCCATCAGATAGTACAGGAGAGCCGAACTTCCAAAGATGCAGAAGGCAGAGTTTACCCGTCCGTTTTCGCGATAGATCAAAAGGTGCGTGGCGGTTAACACGAGGGAGAACCCTAACTCTAAAAGAACGGCCGAATAACCTTTAAACTGCAAAGGCAGAGAGAGGTTCTTAATCCATTTCCACAAAAGGGCGCCATAATAGCCGGCGCAGACAAACACCGTCATTACCATGCCGCGCGCTATGGAGTGAACCCATCCGTATCCCCACCAGCGGTAATCTTTGATCTCGTCGGCGCTGATACCCCTGTCGGCGACAATGGAGAGATTCAGAAATAGATCACGATGCTCAATGAGGCCGATTAAGTATACCCCGAAGAAGCCGACGACGAGTGAAAGAATGAAAGGTAAGGTATAGCGCAAATATACTTTGGTGTTTCTTGCTTCGTCCTCCTTGACAGGGAGGCTGTTGCCTGCCCGCAGGCAGAGGGAAAAGATTACTTCTGCCAAAAAGAGAGCAGACAAAAACCACAGTACGGATATTCCCTGAAAAGAGAAAAACTGGTAGGTGTAGATACGAAGGATCGCGGGAAGTTCTGCGGTTTTCCCGGTTGCCAGATAGCGGAGAATACAAATGATCGTATCCGCGATGCTAAAGTACAGATAGGGCAACAGCAGACCTTTGACCTTTTTTATAAAGGATTGCTTTAAAGATATGCCCGACTCACCGGTTAACGAAAGCATGATGCCGGACAGGACAAAAAAGATCTGCATAAAAAAGGTGGTAACCACACCGTCCAATATGTTGCGGGGCGATTCCGAAGGACAATGAAAAATGATCACGAGCATGATTCCCGCTCCCTTGATCAGATCAAGATATTCTATACGCGGCTTGCCTGCGGGCTTGACGGTTTCTTCAGGCGAGATGTCTTTTGTCATGATAGTGCTTCTCCTCACTGGATCAGAGCTTGATTTTTATGTTTCTTCGGCAATATTTTAACGGGCAGATCGGGTTGTTAGGGGGATTACCAATGTCGTTTTTTTCTACCTAATTATAAAATCGGTATTCATCGTGCGCAACCCAAACAGTTCCGTTGGCGAGAGTTATTTTTCCGGTGAGCCGCTTTCCGGTAATTGTATTGGGGAGTGGCTGCGCTCCCATCTCGTATCCTTGTTGCCTCAGTGCTTCGTGGAAAACCGCGTGAAAAACTGTATGAGGAGGGGGAGGGAGAAGGAACAAAGCGGGGAAGAAAACCACGGAGGCGAAAGGAAGTCGCGAAGGAGAAAAAGAAGCCGCGGAGGAGAAAAAGGAAGCTGCGGAGTCGAAAGGAAGTCGCAAAGAGGCCAAAGGAAGTCGCGGAGGGAAAAAAGTCGCGGAGGGAAAAAAGTCGCGGAGGGAAAAAAGTCGCGGAGGAGAAAAAGGAAGTCGCGGAGGAGAAAAGGAAGACGCGGAGGAGAAAAAGAAGCCGCGGAGTCGAAAGGAAGTCGCGGAGGAGAAAAAACGTGACAGTAGGTACGTCCCCCTGTCACAAATGGGGGTTGACGAGTGAAATGTTAAGGTGTATTATACATAAAAAAATAAGGTATACCTAAACAAATAATAAAGGGTGTAACGAAAGGAAAAGATATGGCAGAAAAAAAAGGTGAACACTCGTCGGAAAGCAGAGAAGATTATCTGCGATGTATATATAAAGCAGGAGGGTGCACGGACTATGTACCCAACAAGGTTCTGGCAACGGAACTGGGGGTGGCGGTTTCTTCGATCACGGAGATGTTAAACCGCCTCCAAAAGGAAGGATATCTGGAATATAAAGCCTACCACGGTTCAAAACTTACCGAGAAGGGGAAAGAGAGAGGCGCGTCGCTGATCAGGGAGCATCGGCTGTGGGAAGTGTTTTTGATGGAGCATCTGGGGTACACATGGAGAGAGGCGCATGAAGACGCGCACAAGTTAGAGCATATCGACAGCCCGCGACTGGTAGAGAGGCTGGATGCGTACCTTGGACATCCAAAGCATTGTCCGCACGGATCGCCGATACCGGGCAATGAAGATGAAGCAGAGTCGGAAAAAGGAGAAGATCTGATCCCGCTTGCTGAACTGAAAGAGGGAGAGGAAGCAATGGTTGCCCGTATCCGCGAGGAGGGGGATCTGCTTGATTATCTGGGAAGGATAGGATTAAAGATCGATCGCAAGATCAAAGTTGAGAAGAAAGAAGAGTTTGAAGGACCCATTCACTTTCTGCAGGAAGAAAAAGACGGGAAGACGACGTTGATCGCCATTGCGGTAAAGGCGGCGGATGGTGTGTATGTAAGGAGAAATCCATAACCATGGAATGTTGAACAAGGGGAAATAAAACAGGTAAAGACTGTTTGAATGAGGTTTTTGATCCCGGGATCGGACAAAATTACTACTAAATCGGAGGAAATACTATGAGAATGGATGTTATTGTCGGATTGGCGATTCCTTTTATCGGGACATCTTTAGGCGCGGCGTGTGTATTTTTTATGAGAAAAAAGGAACTGAGCGCGGCCATTCAAAAGGCACTGATCGGATTTGCGGCCGGTGTGATGGTGGCTGCAAGTATATGGAGTCTTCTTGTACCGGCGATGGACCAGGTGGAGGGAAGCCTTGGCAAGATGGCCTTTGCGCCTGCGGTAATCGGCTTTTGGTCAGGAATCCTGTTTTTGTTAATATTGGATAATGTGATCCCGCATGTGCACAACTTTTCAACGGAGTCGGAAGGACCGAAAACGAGACTTGCAAAGACGACGATGATGGTTTTTGCCGTAACGCTTCATAACCTTCCGGAAGGTATGGCAGTCGGCGTGGTTTATGCAGCGCTTTTAAACGGGGAATCTACGATCACCGCAACGGCAGCAATGGCATTGGCACTCGGTATCGCCATTCAGAATTTTCCGGAGGGCGCGATCATTTCCATGCCGCTTCGTTCGGAAGGTTTAAGCCGCGGGAGGTCCTTCCTTTACGGCGTTCTTTCCGGAGCGGTGGAACCTGTCGGTGCTTTGCTTACGATCCTGGCGGTCAATCAAGTCAGCGCCGCGCTTCCCTATCTCCTTAGTTTTGCGGCAGGAGCCATGATCTATGTCACCGTGGAGGAGCTGATACCGGAAATGTCGGAAGGAAAACATTCCAATATCGCGACCATGCTCTTTGGGTGTGGGTTCAGCCTGATGATGGCGTTGGATGTAGCGCTCGGTTAATAAACAGAAAACGTGAAAGAGAATATAACCCGCCCAATTCAGCGGCCTGATCCAGGGCCGCTAATAAAAAAAAATTATAAATGAATGTGTGTTCATATAAATAACTATTGCAATACTGAAATGATTGTATTAGAATGGCGTGGTAAAGCAAGTGTTAAAACATACTAACCGGTTCGTATAACCGATGAGAAACGACCAAATTAATACAGTAGAAGGAGAGGAAAACTATGTCAGAAGAAAAGTTTTTGGAAATTCATGAAGTCTATAAGTCCTACGGGAGCGGAGACTCGAAACAGGAAGTTTTAAAAGGAATGGACTTTGTGGTTGGAAAAGGAGAATTTTGCGTATTGTTGGGACCTTCCGGTTCCGGTAAGTCAACGCTTTTAAATATCATCGGAGGAATCGACAGCGCGGATGACGGATATATCTCCATCAATGGCGATAAGCTGCGCGATATGAATGAAAAGGCATTGACCATGTATCGGAGAAAGCACCTGGGGTACGTGTTCCAGCTCTATAACCTGATCCCGAATCTGACGGTGAAGGAGAATGTGGAAGTCGGAGCCTATCTGTCCGACCATCCGCTTGAAATTGACGATCTGTTAAAAACGCTGGGCTTATATGAACACAGACACAAGCTTCCCAACCAGCTTTCCGGCGGTCAGCAGCAGAGAACGTCCATTGGACGCGCGATCGTCAAGAACCCGGATATCCTGCTTTGCGATGAGCCGACGGGAGCGCTTGACTATAACACATCCAAGGAAATCCTGCAGTTGATCGAGGAGGTAAACCGAAAGTACGGAAATACCATTATCATGGTAACACACAACGAGGCCATCCAGTATATGGCCGACCATACGATCAAATTGCGTGACGGAAAGGTGCGTAAGAATATCATCAATGAAAAGAAGGTCAGCGCAGCTGACCTTGAGTGGTAAGGAGGAGACGATGAGAAACCCGTTATCGAAAAGACTCCTTCGGATGCTTAAGGAGGATTGGAAAAAATACCTGGTACTCTTCCTGTTATTGACAGTTACCATCGGACTGATCTCCGGATTGCTCGTAGCCAACGACAGCATGCTGATCGCAGCCGAAGAGTCATCGGAAAAGTACAATGTTGAAAACGGACATTTTGAAACAAAGGACCGGTTAAGTGAGGAACTCTATGCAAGGATGGAGGAGGAGGGGATCACACTCTATGAGCAGTTCTGCAAGGAACTGTCGGAGGATGACGACAAGGACGGCACAGAGGATGCCACATGCAGAGTCTTTAAGATCCGCGATGTGATCAATCTTGCCTGCATAATGGAAGGAGAAATGCCCACATCTAACGGAGAGATCGCCATCGACCGTATGCATGCCGACAATGTAGGAGTGACCGTAGGCGATATGATCCTTTTGGAAGGCCGTCGTTACACCGTAACCGGCCTGGTAGCATCAGCGGATTACAGCTGTCTGTTTAAGAACAACAGTGATGTCATGTTTGATGCTCTGAGTTTTAATATCGGATTTGTGACGGATGAAGAATACGCTTCCATCACGGGAAAAAATATATGGCAATATGCTTTTATGTACAATGAAGCACCCACGGATGACGAGGAGGAGAAAGTTCTTGCCGATGATATGATCGAGCGTATAGCGGTGCTGGCTGCTACCGGGGGAATCACGTCGGATAAAGATGAGGCTGAAGAGATCGAGGATTACGTGGATGAGTGGACGGAAATCCTTGAAGATCTGGAAGACAGAGGAAATGCTTTAAAAGAACAGGGTGATGAATTGCAGGCAAGAGCAGATGCCCTGCAGGCGGAAGCCGATGAACTGGAAAAGAGCGGAAACGACCTTCAGGAAGAGGGGACGGATCTGCAGTCGGAAGGAGAAGCGTTGGCCAAGGAGGGAGCTGAACTCCAGGCGGAGGCGGAAGCCTTCCGCACGGAGATTGAGACAGCAGCCTATACGGCCATGGAAGCCGTGTCCGGCGGAAATCTTACACTTTCCCAGATGATGGCGCTTGCGTCTTTGAGTCCCTCGGAGCAGGAAGCCATTTCCGGCGGATTTGCGAATCTCTCGGAGGAGGAACAGGTGGCGCTGCTTTATAAACTGGGCGTTGTAAATGACGCTCAGGTAGCGCAGATGCAGGATCTTCAGACGAGGGCGGAGGATCTTCAAAAGAGAGTGGATGCTCTTGAAAACAGGGGAGAAGATCTGCAGGCGCAGGCGGATGAATTGCAGGCAAGGGGAGATGCCCTTCGGGCGGAAGCCGATGAAGTGCAGGCGCAGGCAGATGATCTGCAGGCGCAGGCGGATGCCCTGGAAGCCGAGGCGGACTCCTATCAGGATGTGATCGACTATCTTGAAGAGCTGGAGACCTATGAAGATAAAATGACGGAGTTAACGGATTTTGTTCCGGCTTACGCAAACCAGGCGATCAAATTTGCTCCGGAAGATATGGACAGCGATGCCACTATGGGCGAGTATCTTCTGTATGTATTTGTGGCTGTTCTTGCTTTTATCTTCGGCGTGACTGCCAGCAACACTATCACAAGGGATGCTGCGGTGATCGGAACCCTTCGTGCTTCCGGATATACCAAGAGGGAGATCATCAGGCATTACAGTACACTGCCGGTAATGGTAACGCTTCTTTCGGCAATAGTCGGAAATGCGCTGGGTTACACATGGTTTAAGAATTTTATGGCAGCCAACTATTACAGATCCTACAGCCTGCCGCTCTTTGAAACACACTACAATATGGATGCGCTTTATAAGACAACGCTTTTTCCCGTGATACTGATGATCGCCATCAATATGTTAATGATCCGGAAGAAGATGAATATCTCACCGCTTAAGTTCCTTCGAAAAGACTTAAGCACATCGAGGAGAAAGAAGGCGGTAAAGTTACCGAAGTTCCGGTTTTTCTCAAGATTCCGCTTGCGCATCCTTTTCCAGAATGCGGTGGACTACCTGATCCTTTTTGCGGGCGTTTTCTTCGTGGTATTTCTGATGGACTTTTCCACCGGCATGCCGGCAACGATCGATCACCATATGGAAAATTCCGACGAATGGATAATCGCTCCGTACCAGGTGATCTTAACCGATACGGAAGATAAGGACGGCAATCCGATCGAGACCAATGCTGCCGGTGCGGAAAAATACGCCATGACTTCGTTAAAGACGGTGGACGGCGCTCATGTGGGAGAAGAGATAAGTGTATACGGATACAGCGAAGGAACCACACATATGGTAATGGATGAAGGTTTGATCCCGGAGGGCTCGACAAAGGATGTGTTTGTTTCAACGGCTTATCAGGAAAAATTCCGTCTTGCCGCCGGAGATGAGATCTGTCTTCGTGAACTGTATGAGGAAAAGACGTATACCTTTACGGTTGCGGGAACATATGATTATCCCGGGGGGCTTGCGGTGTTTATGCCGTTAGAGGAGTACAAGGCTGTTTTCGGACTTAAGGACGGAGAGTTCAGCGGATTCCTTGCGGACGAGGAATTGTCGGATATTGATGAAGAGTATATTTACAAAACGATAACCATAAAGGACATTATGGCTGTAGCGGCCCAGCTGGATCATTCCATGGGATCGATGCTGGATATCTTTTCCTACGCATGTATCTTTCTGGCGGCGTTGATCCTCTATCTGCTGACCAAGCTGATCATAGAGAAAAATGCGTCAAGTATTTCGATGGTAAAAGTCCTTGGTTACACAAACGGAGAGATCACCCGATTGTATGTTCTTTTAACTTCGGTCATGGTATTTGTATCCACGGTAGTTTCCGTGCTGTTAGCCAAAGCGGGAGTGGCTGCTTTCTGGGGGCAGATGATGCGAGATATGACAGGGTGGATTACGTTCTACATCAGCGCAAAGGAGATGACCAGGGTTGTGGTGATGGTTATGGTCGGATACGCTGCGGTTGCTTTCGTTGACATGCGTCGGATCAAGCACGTGCCGCTTACGGATGCACTGAAAAACGCGGAATAAATAAGGAGAAAGAATGGATATGCTTTCCGGAGAGATGAATAGTATCGTCTAAGGGAAGGGATAGAAAAACGGCTGCGGAAATGCTACAATATCCGCAGTCGTTTTGCATATACGGGATTTTTCAAACGATCAGAGAAATGAAGATGGATGAGATCTTTGTAAGGAAGCAGGCGCGGGATCACCGTTGCTTTGGGAACCGGATTTGTGCCTGTCCGGGTGGAGCCGGTAACGGCAAGGGATCTGTGAAAGGGAAAGAAAGATGCAAATTCAACAATATATAGTAACAGGGATGTCCTGTGCCGCCTGTCAGGCGCGAGTGGAAAAGGCGGTTTCGGGACTTGAAGGTGTGGAGGAGTGTAATGTAAATCTTCTGACCAACTCGATGGCTGTTAAGGGAAATGTTTCCGAAACGAGAGTGATCAAAGCGGTGGAGGATGCCGGATATGGCGCGAAGTCTATGAATGCGGCCGTGTCGAATGCCGGAGAGGAAGACGGTGATTTGGAGGTACGAAACCTGGAGGAAGCGCTTCGGGATACCACCACGCCACAGTTAAAAAAGAGATTGTTTTCATCGGTAGGGGTGCTGGTGATCCTTTTGTATTTTTCCATAGGACATATGATGTTTGGATTTCCTTTGCCGGCGTTTCTTAAGGAGAATTGTGTCTCCCAGGGGATCTTACAGATGCTCCTTGCGGGGATCATACTGATCATCAACCGGAAGTTTTTTACATCCGGCTTTTCGGCGCTGCTCCATAAAGCCCCGAATATGGATACGCTGATCGCACTCGGATCTTCGACCGCGTACGCGTACAGTACCGTCGTGGTATTTTTGATGAGCGATGCGCAAAATAAGGGCAATGCCGAAGCGGCCATGGGATGGATGAACGACCTTTACTTTGAGTCGGCCGCAATGATCGTAACTCTCATCACCGTGGGAAAGATGTTGGAGTCCTACTCCAAAGGAAAGACGACCAATGCGTTAAAAAGCCTGATGGAACTGTCACCTAATACGGCAACGGTGATAAGAGACGGGAAGGAAGAGGTGATCGCCGCATCGGAGATCCGTTTGGATGATATCTTTATCATCCGTGCGGGAGAGAGCATCCCGGTGGATGGAGTAGTCATGGAAGGAGAAGGCGCGGTAGATGAAAGCGCCATCACGGGAGAGAGTATACCGGTGGATAAGACGGCGGGGGAAGAGGTATCTTCCGGCACTATCAACCGTTCCGGTTATTTGAAATGTCGCGCGATCCGTGTCGGGAAAGATACGACTTTATCACAGATCATCCGCCTGGTGAGGGATGCGGCGTCAACGAAAGCACCCGTAGCTAAACTTGCCGATACGATCTCCGGGTATTTTGTGCCGGCGGTGATCGCGATCGCCCTGGTGACATTTATTGTGTGGCTCCTTTTGGGGGCGGATCCGGGATACGCTCTGGCCAGAGGTATCAGTGTTCTGGTAGTCAGCTGTCCCTGCGCGCTCGGTCTTGCCACACCGGTGGCTATCATGGTGGGAAACGGCGTGGGTGCCGGCAACGGTATTTTGTTTAAGACAGCGGAATCATTACAGCTCCTTGGACAAACCGGGATCGTCGCTCTCGATAAAACGGGGACGATCACGACCGGAGAGCCTGCGGTAACGGATCTGTGGACGGCAGAGGGTGTTTCCAAAGAGGAACTTATCGTAAAGGCAGCGATGATGGAGGAAAGAAGCGAACATCCTCTGGCTAAAGCAGTGACGGCCTATCGGGTGGACGAATTTACAAAAGAGAGGGAAGCATGTGAGAAGCGCTATCCTGTTACAGCATATACGACTTTACCCGGTAACGGTCTGATCCTTGAAAGTAATGATACACATTTTGCGGCCGGTAACCTTGCGCTCATGAAGAAAAGAGGTATCCGAAGCGTTACGGATCCAAAGGTCAAAGAGGCTGCAAAAAAGTATGCTTCGGAAGGTAAGACGACACTGTACTTTGCAATAAACGATCATCTCCTTGGACTGATCGCGGTGGCGGATACGGTAAAGGAGGACAGCATTGAAGCCATTCGGGAGTTAAAGAAGATGGGCGTTCATACCGTAATGGTGACCGGCGATCATCCGGTGACGGCAGCGACGATCGCAGAGAAGGTGGGCGTGGATGAAGTGGCTGCCGGCGTACGTCCGGAAGGGAAAGTGGGGGTTGTGGAAACTCTTGGAAATAACGGAAAGGTCGCAATGGTAGGGGACGGGATCAACGACGCGCCTGCTTTAACCAGGGCTGATATCGGTATAGCGATCGGCGCAGGTACAGATGTGGCGATCGATGCGGCGGATGTGGTCCTTATGAAGAGCAGTCTTATGGACGTGGCGGCAGCGATACGCTTAAGCAGGGCGACCTACCGGAATATTCTGGAAAACCTGTTTTGGGCACTGATCTATAATACGATCCTGATCCCGGTGGCAGCCGGGGCGTTTGTATGGGCGGGAGTTACGATGAACCCGACCTTTGGGGCGGCAGCCATGAGTCTTTCGAGTGTATGCGTGGTGACGAATGCTCTCAGGCTGAATCTTTTAAAGATCAAAGACGCAAAGCATGATAAAAAAATCCGTAACGCGATAGACAAAAACCTGCTGGACAAGACAGATGTTAATGACGATAATGAAAAAAGTGCGGAAAGCATAACAGAAGGAGGTATCGGGATGGAAAAGACGATCGAGATCAAAGGTATGATGTGTGCTCATTGCGAGGCAACCGTTAAGAAGGCATTGGAGCGGATCGACGGCGTGGAAAGCGCGGAGGTAAGTCACGAGAAGGGAACGGCGATCGTGACACTTTCCGCTGAGGTGGAAGATGAAGAGCTTAAAAAGGCTGTAGAGGATAAAGACTACGATGTGGTCGGGATCAAATGAGAAAGAAAACGGGAATAATACAACATGGGAAAAGTCAATAAAGAAAAAAGCAGACCCGGAAAGGCAATATGGTCGCTGACAGCAGCCTTTTTAGGGGCGGTACTCGGAGTGTTTTTTCTGGCGATGTCCTATCGTTACTTCTTTTTTAATCTTCCGCTGGTGCTCAGAGCCATTTTGATGACACCGCTTTACTGGCTGGTGGCGGTGATCCCTTTGGTCGTATGGAAAAAGAGCGGACAGACGATAGCCTCGCTTGGCTTTACGAAAGCGCACCCGGGGCAGCAGATCCTTGCGGGGATAACACTCGGTCTGGTGATGTCGATCGTGTTAACGCTGATCCCCATACTGACCGGTTTTGGAGAATATGTCAGAAACAATAAGGAATATGATCAACTCTGGCAATTTATTTATGAGTTCTTTTACTGTATCTTTGGTATAGGGCTGGCGGAGGAAATAGTCTTTCGAGGAATCTGTTTTGGGTTTGCAAGGCAGATCAAGAAGAGTGATACGTTTGCCATCATTCTGTCATCCGTATTATTCGGACTGTTCCATTTTATCTCCGGGGAAATCCTGCAGATGATCTGTATGGTATTTGTTGGCGCATTGTTTTGTCTGACGCGAAAAAAGATACCGGGATGTACGCTGCTGTCACTGATCCTGGCTCATGGAGTATACGACGCGTTGATCGTTGTTTTTTCGAATGTTTTTAAGTAATTTTGATTTGACTTGGCGGATGTGAGTATCCACCGGAAAGCCGGATATGAGAATTTCGATGGATCGAAAAAATTCAGAAAATAAGCGATTTCACTTTAAAAGACATCTGGTGGTTTTGATCGCCGGTGTCTTTTTCATGTTTGGCTGCGGCAAAGATTCCACACCGGACGCTTTGACCCCGCCACAGGTAACGACCGTGCCGACACCTTCTCCGGAACCTTTTGTGGAGCATTTTTTGGAGGAGGCGACACAGGGAAGCGCAAGGATCACGGCTTTTGGAAGCTATGGCGTATGGCTGCAGTTTTCGGGAGCGCTTCGACTGCCACCGGTAAAGAAGGCAGAGGGAATCTATTTGCAACTGGCCGCCGAAGAGAACAATGATGTTGCCTGGGAGGTGGAGCTGCCGATCGTTGAAGAGAAAAACGGCTCGGCGGTTTTTGAACTTTCGGAGAGGATCAATGAAGGGCTTGTGATCGATACGATGCCCTCCGGGAAGTACCGTGGACGTATCTGCGTGCGTACTACGGACGGGGAGGAAGCATATTATCTGTTTACAGGTAATCCGGAGATGGATGACCTTTCGTATTACACCGTGACACAGGAGGGAAAGAATGAATGTGTATCCATGGCGTTTGTTTCCGCAGGTGACGAAGGGGAATATTTTGCTTTTTCCAAGGAGGAGGCGCCATTACCGGAGGATGTGTATGACGTAGTCATTGATGCCGGACACGGCGGAAAGGACTGCGGGGCACTTTCCGATTTCCTTGAATATTCGGAGGCTGACCTGACGCTTCAGTATGCGTTGTGTTTGAAGGAGTGTTTTGAGTCGCTCGGATTAAAGGTACTTATAACAAGAGACGGTACGGAGGATCCGGAGATCAACACAGCCTATACGACCTATGATGAAGACGGGCGTGTAAATAAGACGATCGGATCCGGCGCGAAACTGTGTCTGAGCATTCATTTTAACAGTTCCGTGGGACGTTCGGCGGGAGGTTTGGAGATCTTTTGCTCCAATAGGGGGAACAGTATTCTGGCAGAACGCTTTGCCAATGACCTGGTGGCGGATGCCGGAAGTTATTTTTCCAACCGTCAGATCGGACGTGTGGCGGGCGGTGTGTTTAACAGAGTCAATTCCGCCCGGGAGCTGGCGGAATCGGAGCAAAAGGCTTATCGTATGGGATATGAGCCTTACAATATCACGGAGGATACGGATTACTACTACATGATACGGGAGATCGGCGCCCACTGGACCAACGCGTATATTGACGGACGGAACACGGAGATGGGAGTGAACCTGTACAGAGACAGTAACTGCGGCGTGGAGAGCATGATCCTGGAGATGGCATATATCAATGTCTACGGAAATATCATGCAATTTCTGGGAGAGGAAGACAGATACTTAGCGGCGATGACCAATACGATGCAGTGGTGGCTGGACTCACTAAAGCTTCCCGGTGGTACGGCGCAGATGGAACCGGATGAGCGCGTGATCGACGGAAGCATTCCCGCGGAGGCCTATATGCTGCCGCAAGAGGAGGAGACCGAAGAACAGCCCGAGAGCGATGCGGCGAACTCACCCGCCGAAGAAAATCCTATGCCGATCGAGGCGACGGACGGAGACGGCTACCCGCAGATGACAACGGATGAAAACGGAGTGCCGTTAATCGGAAATCCCGATGTGGCGCTGACAGCGCCTGGAGCGGAAGAGGCTGTAACACCGGTCCGGCCCGTAAATCCGGAATGAATGTTTTTTCTGAAAAACACAAAAAATTCACAAAATTTGTTAGCACTCACGCTTGACGAGTGCTAACAAAGGTGGTACTATACAATCAGTTCAAGAGACAGGGACTTGGACAGAGGGAATTCAATAAATAGCAGATATGACTTAAGTTAAGTCAGTTTTAAGAAGGAGGAATGACGTATGATGTTTGCACCCAGTATTTTTAATGACAGAGCAATGGAGACAATGTTTGACAGCCTTTTTGGAAAGACCGGATACGGAATCGATAAGTTTGGAGCTAATATGAAGACCGAGATCAGGGAACTGGACGGTGACTATCACATGTCCATCGAGATGCCCGGTTACAAAAAGGAAGATATTAAGGCGGAGTTAAAGGACGGATATCTGACCATTTCCGCCGAGCAGAAGGAAGAGTCAGAGGAAAAGAACGACGAAGGCAAGGTGATCTACACGGAGAGACACTATGGAAGCAGAAAGAGAAGCTTCTATGTCGGAAAGCATGTGACGCAGGATGATATCAAGGCTACGTTTGAAGACGGCGTATTAAACCTCGTATTCCCTTCCGAGGAAAAGAAACCTGTCGATG
>CALDIE010000172.1 GCA_937901625.1 uncultured Lachnospiraceae bacterium | reverse complement strand
GGAGTTTTTCTCTGGTAAATACAAGGCCGGGATTCTCCATCAGAACCTGCAGGATCTCAAACTCCTTTAAGGTCAGCTTCAGCTGTTTTTCGCCGATATAGTAGGTTTGAAATTGCTCCGACGTCATCGAAAAGACAACATCGTTTGGATCACTCGTTATATAATGGATCGTCACATCGGAGATACGTAACATCTCCTCGATCACTCCGCGGAAGTATTTATAGAAACCATTCTTTTCCGCGTAAAAGACGATCTGTTTTCCGGGATACGTTAAGAAACGCTTGTAATCTTCCTTCTCCCGCTTTTCCTCCTCTTTGGTACGGTGGCTCTCCCTGCTTGCGGAGGACTCCTTCACCTTTGCCAGTTCCTCCCTGCTCTTTTCGAGCGCGTCATAGTCGATCTCTTTTTTCGGGTTGATCACGGCATTTAACAGATACATCTGTCCGACGGAGAAAAGGTTGCTTACGATCCAGTAAAATCCAACGCCACCCGGCACGAAGAGTCCCAGATACAACGACAAAAGGACGCTTATGATCAGGGTAAGCGACTGGTTTAACCTGCCCTGTTCGGACTGAAGGACATTGGAACGATTCTGCGTAAAGCTCATCAGCCAGGAAGAGGCTGCTGCCAGAAACGGCATGAAAAGTGTGTATCCCCTTGTCTCCCCCGGCACAGCTCCAAGGTCAAATCCGAGGAAATGCAGTTCCGGTGTGTTTACGGGATCTAACGCGTCGGTATTTCGTATTGCGGCCACGACGCCCATCAGGATCACTAACTGCAATACCACAGGAACCAGATCCAGCATCGGATGATAGTGCTCTTTCTGATAGAGTTTGATCTCTTCGTCGGAGATCGCCTCCCGATTGCCGTAATTGGCTGCTTTGATCCGGTTTAACTCGGGGTACATCTTGACCATCTTGATGGAATTCTTCTGTACCATGACCGATATCGGCAAAAGGATCACTTTGCATAAGAAGGTAAACAGGATGATCGTCAGTCCGTAGTTGGGGATCATCCGATAACATCCCTTCATCACCCATGTAAAAAATTCACCGATGATCTGCATCATTTGCCCTCCCTCCGGTCAGCAAAATCCGCGTCATACGGTGCCGGTTCTTCCGAAAAAACGATCTGTCTGTGCACAGCCTTGTGCGTGTTCTTTCGAAACAAAGACGCGATCCTATGCCGAAGGACCGTAAGCGCCGCGCCGCCGGCGATCGCTACTGCCGCTACCGCCTGGATCATGTAGGTGACCGCGCTGGGATCGATATAAGCATAAGAATAACTGCTCATCAACACAAAAAATGCCACTTGAAAATAGAGATAGCGCAGCACAAACGACACTATGTTTTTGGAACTTTTTCTTTTAACTCTGCTCACTTTAAATCCTCTTTAGTATTATTCCCCCGCCCGGTACTCCATGATCGCGTCAGCCAGCCTCTCCGAATAGATCCTCGCTCCCTCAGAGTTTAAATGGGCCATGTGGTTGTAGAAATACTCAACGGGTAAAAGCATCTCATCCAGTGTCCCGATGAAATCCGCATCCATATAGTCTTCCATCTGCTCGCAGTAGAGGTCTAGCTCCTCCTCGCTCTGGGCGATGGATCCCTCGATAAACATACTGTAGGCGATCACAAAAGTGATATCCCGCTCCTTACACCAAGCAGAGAACTCGTTTAAGGCATCGAGCGTCTCCGTCTCCATATCCTCAAAGATCAGCGAATCGGTGGGCGATATATCCGTAGAGATCAGGGTACCTGCTCTCTCCACCGTCATATTTCCCCTTTCATCAAAGGAGGAAAGGTCATAGACCTGTTCCTTATCGGAGATGTGGCTCCTGACCGTTTCGATCGGTCCCGCTGCCAAAAGGGCGTACATCTTACGCCAGATCATGAGATTTTTATGGAATTTGATCGTATCCCCGCGGCTTTCCCAGTACTTTGTCAGCAGCTCCTTATCACTTTCAAGGGCTGCGGAGATCGTCATAAAGTCTTCATTGCTCCAGTTGGACTTACCGAGCATATAGATGATCGTATCGCCAGGCTTTGCCGTATCATACAGCACATCGATCAGATAAGGGATACCGATGGAGGCTTCAACACCAAGGATCTGCGTCTTTTCCCCCGTTCGCTCCTCGATCGTCTGTGTATCGATTCCAAAGGGCACGTAGGAAGAGCCGAAGATGATGATCTCCTCCTCCCTCTCCGGGTCTTTAAGCGCATGGTACTGCAAAAGCAAGGCCTTCTGGTAGGCATGGCTGTAGGCGTTTGGTCCCTTGTCCCATTCCCACAGAAAATAAAAGATCCCGTGATAAAGCAACACACATACGGCACCCAGCAAGATCAATTTTCCTATCAATATACCAAACTTCTTCAAAGTACTATCCGCCTTTTTCCGTATTCTTCAATATCTGCAGACTTATAGATACGGGATCGTAAATATGGGATCAACCCATCCACCGCATTCTAACAAATATCTTTCCATTTGTACACGACTGTTCCGACGTGCCCGTGCAAAAAAGCAAAAACGCGTTCTTCGTCCTTAACTCATTAAGGTGTTCAGATATTAGACAATCATGTTAAAACTGTTATATAATGGTAGAAGTGTCAAAAGATGTTTTGTACCTTTGGATCCTA
Organism: uncultured Lachnospiraceae bacterium; assembly: GCA_937901625.1. Taxonomy (GTDB): domain Bacteria; phylum Bacillota; class Clostridia; order Lachnospirales; family Lachnospiraceae; genus NK4A136. The sequence continues at coordinate 1,256 of CALDIE010000172.1, read as the reverse complement.
ATCTTTATCAATCAAACAGCAGGAGGTCCGCTTCCAATGAACAATAATACTCCCGATCAAATTCTTCATGAAGTAAAGAAGGTCATTCACGGGAAGGATGATATCATTCGTTTAACGATCTGCGCGATCTTTGCCGGCGGACATGTCCTTTTAGAGGATATCCCGGGCGTAGGTAAGACAACACTTGCCACTTCCATCGCGCGTACACTTTCTCTCACCTACCGTCGTGTACAATTTACGCCGGATGTTTTACCCAGCGATCTGTTGGGTTTTCAGCTCTACGACCGCAACTCCGGCGAGTTCCGTTTTCAGGAGGGCAACGTCTATACCAACCTCTTTTTGGCCGACGAGATCAACCGTACATCTCCCAAAACGCAGTCCGCGCTTTTGGAGGTCATGGAAGAGCGTCACGCTACCGTGGAAGGTATTACCAGAGAACTGCCCGTGCCCTTCTTTGTAATCGCAACTCAGAATCCTTTTGGATCCTCCGGCACGCAAAAGCTCCCGGAATCCCAGCTGGATCGTTTTATGGTCTGCCTTTCCATGGGATATCCCGACTTTACCAATGCGGTTGCCATTTTAAAGGGTAACTCCGCCGTGGATCTTAATGAAGTGCAGGCTGTTGCTACCGCGGAGGATATCGTAGCCATCCAGAAGATCGTCTCCGATGTGCATATAGACGACAGTCTCTATGAGTATATCGTAAAGTTGACCGAGGCTACAAGGGTGCCGGAATGGTTCGCTTTGGGATTAAGCCCCAGAGGAAGTATCTCACTGCTTCGCATGGCTAAGGCCAACGCTTATTTCTACGGACGCAATTTCGTTACGCCGGAAGATATCCATGATGTCTTCTTTGCTGTTTTGGGACACCGGGTGAAAATCAACGCGCAGGCAAAGGCAGCCGGTAAAGATCTGCATTCTCTTTTGGAGGATGTCCTTAAACAGGTGCCGGTTCCCAAGATGAACTGATCGGAGAAAGTAATTCTATGAAGATGCAAAACCTCCGTTACCGGATCACCTATCTGGTCACTTTGCTATTTATGATACTGGCAGCGATCTTCTATCGTCAGCCCCTGCTCACGATCCTTATCCTATTGCTGCTGATCCTGCCGATCTTATCGATCTTTTCCATACGCTATCTGTCGGAAAAGATCGTTTTTCGCATGGAGCAGCCCGTCGAGCAGATCACGAGCGGTCATCCTGTTTCTTTCAGGCTGCATTTAGACAACCCGACCATCCTGCCGGCTTTAAATCTC
>CALDIE010000171.1 GCA_937901625.1 uncultured Lachnospiraceae bacterium | reverse complement strand
CGGCTTTATGATTTCCGCCGCGCAATACGTCCGCGACCACACCGACGATTTCGCTGACTTGCCACATGATACACAGGTATTTGAAAAAATTCTGGATGACAATCCGGATATGCAGGCGATCTTTTGTGTAAATGATGACTCGGCGCTTGGTTTTTACCGTACCATGAGAGAGCGTGGTCTGGTTCCCGGAGAGGATATCCGTATCCTTGGATTCGACAATACCCTAAACGGCCGGGATGCGAGACCGCAATTGGCTACGGTCGGATATGATATGGTGGAGTTTTGCGAAAGGACATTGGAGCTTCTGGACGAACAGATAAAAGGGGAGAAACCTCGCGCGGTTACAGTACCCACACAGTTTATCAGACGAGGCTCCGCGCTTGGCAGGCGGGAGTCCTTCGGCTATATGGACAGTCGGGAATTTGAGCGTTTGTATGAAGATATCTTTTATGATCACGAGGTGGAAGACGAGGAGATCAACTGGGAAGCATGTTTTTGCGAGATCATGAACAGGATCACGGAAACGCTTGATACCCGCTATATTTCGGATGAGGATTATGATAAACTCTGTGCGCTTTTGGACAGATTCTTTGAAAGAGGCGTGCTTCAGTATACCAATCCCGTGTATTTTCTGGACTACTTAAGACACTTAAAACGTCATATCAATAAATCGTGCGACGGATTCCGCCACCGCGTACGCATGCAGGAATTGTGCGATTATATCGATGAAAAGATGATCATCTATCTGGCGGAGGAGCGTGTCAACGACCACATACAAAGGAAGGCGGAGCTAGACAGCAACAAGCGTTTTGTGGATCAGAGCATGCGCTTTAAACACGGCTGGGACAGAGAGCTCCTTACGGTTTTCCGCAACATCAATCTGTATGGGATCAGGGAGTGCATCGTATATCTTTTCGAGGACAGGATGTTAAACCTTATCAACGAGAAGTTTACCTATCCGGAAACGGTAAAAAAGAAGCTGATCTACCACAACGGTCGTACGCGTATCATTCCCGAGGAGAAGCAGCCTGTTAAAACGGCGGAGGTCTTTGACGGGATCAACGCCTATACTGTGAATAAGATCTTTATGGTCCTGCCGTTATATTTTGAGGAGTACATATACGGCTATTTTCTTTGTGATGTGAATGAACGGCTTTTTACGGAAGCAGACTTTATCGCAAGCCAGTATAGTATGGCGGTTCGTCTGCTGCATCTGATCCGCGAAAACGAGGAGATCGTGCGAAGGATGGAAGATGATCTCTATAAAAAGGGTCGATTTGAACCCGGACAGGAATTTGACGAGAACGGGAACATCTGCTCGGAGGAAATCTTCGAGACAGTCCTTCGAAAGATGGAAAAGGGAGAGGAACGCGATGATCTGATCGTCGGTCTCATCTCCGTTAATCACATGAAGATCATCAACACCAGATATGGAAGAGAAGAAGGTGATTACGTACTCGATACCGTTGGGAAATTGTTAAAAGACTTTGTCGGCAGGGAAGGAGCGGTCTACCACCGTGACTGGGATGAATTCAGGATCGCGTTTCGTTCCGACCGGTCCCTGATAACGATCAAAAATCAGTTAAGGGAGAGGCTTTTGGAGATCAACGAAACCAACGGTAAGCCGTATAACATCCTTCTGGCGATCGGATTCGGGCGGATACCTTACGGCGTGGAGAGAGATCTCGATGACGCCTATGCCATCGCGCAGGACGAACACTACAGCGAGAAGAATGAAAAGGATATTTATGTGATAAAGCAGCAAAATGATTAAAAACAGTGCTTGACACTCATAAAGAATTTTGCTATCTTAAGAAACGTCGATATGACCAGGCCGAAGACAGTAGGTCCCGAAAGGGGTAAAGTGAAAACTGCCTACCGAGGAGAGAAGAGTTGTTCTGCAGATAGAGAAGATGATATCTCCGACTTCGGTAACGGGTGTGCGAAGCACCCCGATCGTAAGTCGGAGTTTTTTATAACATGGAAACTCCTGCCTCGGCAAACCGGGAAGATCGTAAAATCTATAAGGAGGTAGAGAAATGGCAAAGATTGACCTGAAGAAACCCGTCGTGGACGAGATTTCCGAAGCTGTCAAGGACGCGCAGTCCGTGGTTCTGGTTGACCACAGAGGACTGACCGTTGCGGAGGATACACAGCTCCGTAAGCAGCTTCGTGAGGCCGGTGTAATTTACAAGGTTTACAAGAATACCTATGTAACCCGTGCGGTTGCCGGTACCGGCTTAGAGAGCATGAGCAGCATTC
>CALDIE010000170.1 GCA_937901625.1 uncultured Lachnospiraceae bacterium | reverse complement strand
GGCGGCTGCCATGGTAAGCGGCCCGGATCTGCTGCTTTTGGACGAACCTACCGCTCAGTTAGATCCTGCTTCGGAAGAAAACTTTATGAATCTCTTAGAGCGCCTGCATCGCGAGATGGGGATCACGATCCTGATGGCGGAGCATACGTTGGAGCGTATGCTGGGAATGGCGGACTTTCTGATTGTTATAAAGAAGGGACGGATCATAGCCTTCGGGGCGGTAGAGGATTGTCTCTTACACGGTGGGATGAAAGAGGGTGAGATCGGGCTGCCCGTCTGGCTTCCCCTGTACTTAAAAAGTGAAAAGAAACGTCCTGTACCCCTGACCTTTATGGAAGCAAAAGAGTGGTTGGAAGGACTTGAGGATAAAGAGATATTACGGAGGGAGAGCGCACTTCCAAAGAAATCCCCCATGGCCGCTAAGCAGGAGAAAAAGCCGCAGATCGCCATGGAGGCTAAGGATGTATGGTTTGAATACCCGGAGCATTCCGGGCCGGTACTTCGGGGAATGGATATATGTCTTTTATCCGGGGAAGTCCTGGGGATTGTCGGCGGAAACGGCAGCGGTAAAACGACGCTGCTTAAACTGATTGCCGGGATCGCTAAGCCGGACGAGGGAAAGATCAAAGTAAAGATATCCGAGGTGGCGTTCCTTCCGCAGGATGTTGAGATGCTGTTTTTAAAGGACAGTGTAGCGGAAGTCTTAGGTGGCGGGAAAGATGCCATGAAAGCCTGGATCGGAGGCGAAAAAGAGGGGGAAGCGCTTGCGGATCGTCATCCGTATGATCTCTCCGGCGGGGAGAAGCAGCTGCTGGCTCTTTCGCTTTTGTTGCGATCAAGCGCGGATAAGAAGATCCTGCTTTTGGATGAACCGACCAGGGGGCTTGATCTGCAGTGGAAGAGGCGGCTGGCGAACCTGATAGCTTCCCTGCAATCCGAAGGAAAGACGATCCTGCTGGTGACGCATGATCTCGAGTTCGCGGAAGCCGTTACGGATCGGATCGCTCTGTTGTTCCACGGGGAGATCGTGGAGTGCGAGGATACGGAAGAGTTTATAAAGCGCGGGTATTTTTATACGACGGCGAGGGAGCGGCTATTGAAATGAAGAGAATGGGAATCGGTGGAAGTAAAGATCCGGATTTAGACCTTGCTTCTTGTGTAAAACTATACCTTAAGTGGCTCACTGTCTGTTTGATCTTTTCGGGGGTGATCATCCTGTTCGTCTATGGAGGGCGTTTTGAATTGCCGCTATCCGTCCACGCGGCAGGCGGTGCAAAAGTATCGGCAGAAGCACCTGAGAGCGGATCGGTTGACGAGGAGAACAGTTTGGAGAGCGCAGACCCGCAACGGCTCTTAGCGGATATTCTGAGTGCGCAGTGCGATAAATACGGTACAGACGGAGTCGGGGATCTGATAGAAAGCGGCTATGCGGGCAATCCGTTTAGCGGTACGGTTATGTCGTATATGCAGAATCTGTATAACATCTATGGAGGAGAGGAGCTTCCGGTAGAGACCTATTTTGCCGCTTTGAATAAGGAGATGGAGGCGGAGATCGCAAAGGATGAGCCTGCGGCCGCAACGCTTCAAAAGGCGGCGGTATTGTATGCCCTGTATGGCGAGGAAAATCCCGCACGGGAATATTGCCTGAGCCGGACCATCGGACAAAAAGGGATCATGACCTATATCTACGGGATTCATATGCTTACCGCGTCGGAATCCGGTGCAAGCAGCGCCGCGCTGACGGAAGATCCGGATCTTTTGGAAGGGACGGTACGGGAGCTGCTCACCTGTTCGCTGGAAGACGGCGGCTTCTCCATCATGGGTTCAACCGCGGATACGGATGTTACGGCGATGGCCATGCAGGCACTTGCGGAGGCAGGACCGTATCTTTCAGATGAGCTCTGCGCGGAGGTGGAAACGGTTCTGTCTGAAGGGACGAATCTGCTTTCCTCAATGCAGGGGGAGGACGGATCCTACGGAAGTATGGGCGTCCAAAACGTGGAAAGCACGTCGCAGGTAATGATCACGCTTTGCGAACTGGGGATATCCGTTCGGGAAGATGAGCGCTTCATCAAAAACGGTTCTTCCTGTTACGACGCCCTGTTACGATTCTATTGCGGAAACGGGTTTTTTTCACATCTCTACGACTTAAAGGAGAATGATCTGGCCACTTCCCAGGCGATGCAGGCGCTGATCGCTATGTGTGAACAGGATGGCAGTATGCCCGATATGATCGCTGCTTTGATGGTCTCTTCGGATGGAGAGAACACCGCTGTAACAGCTGCTTCGGATGGAACGACGGATGGTAGAGGTGGGCTGAATCCGATTTTAAAGGGAAAGATCATCCTTACGGCAATATTCCTGATCGGATTTGTCGTATTCGTACTCCACTGTATAAGGAAGCAGCCTGCGCTGGCAAAGAAACGTGCTCTCGGAGCCGCGCTTGTGATCGCGCTGATCCTTCTTCCTGTATGGATCTTACAGATCAGAAGTGAGCAGCAATACAAAGAGGAGCGTTTATCTTCCGGAATGACGCAGGACACACAAACCTGCAAGGTTACTATGCAGATCATTTGCGACACCATCGGGCGAGAGCCGATTTTGGAAAAGTGTGTGTGGGAGATCCCGGTGGGAACCACCGTCTTTGAGCTGCTGGTGGATGTGGCCAAGGAAGAGGATATTCCGATCGAATATCGAGGAGAATACTCTCCGGGTGACTATATGTACATCGAGGGGATCGGTGATCTGTATGAATTTGATTACGGAGATCTCTCCGGCTGGATGTATCAGGTCAACGGAGCCTTTCCCAGACAGGGATGCGCAGAATACCGCCTGCAGGAAGGAGACGAGGTAACCTGGGCATATACATTAAATGTCGGAATAGATCTTGGAGACACCTGGGATATGAACGACCCGGATACAGTGATCCTGCCGGGGCAGGAGTGAGAGCCGTTGAGTCTTCATGCAGCACCGGAGCGGGGAAAAGTAATGTTTTGTATCCCGTATCCGGCAGAATATGTAAAAAAAGAAGAGTGTCAGACAAAGGTAGTAAAGTCTGTAAGACAGCGCAAGGTATAAAAGAAGGAGAAATGCCGGATGGATGCCCGATACTACATACCGGTTTCGATCGGAATACTGATCCTGGCGGTATTTGTATATTACCGCTCACTGGATCGGCACCATACAAATATCCGCAAGCTGGTGATCATTGCCGTCATGTCAGCTGTGGCGACGCTCGGTCGTTTTCTTTTTGCGGCTATACCGGGGTTTTCACCGATGGCAGCTGTTGTGATCCTGACCGGGATTTACTTTGGCGCGGAGGCCGGGATCCTTTGCGGTACGCTGGCAGCGTTTCTTTCCAACTTTTATTTCGGACAGGGACCGTGGACTCCTTTTCAGATGGTCATCCTCGGGCTGACCGGCGCGGTGTCCGCGTTTGTCGGACCGGTGATCAGGAAAAACGGGTATTTGATCCTTCCGTACGGGCTTATCTGCGGAGTGGTCTACTCGCTGTTTATGGATATATGGACGGTGTTGTGGAGTTACGGCTCCTTTACGCCGCAGGCCTATCTGGTGGCGATCACGGCGGCGGTTCCTTATACGATCTATTACGCGCTCGCCAATGTTATCTTCCTTTTCCTGATGCTTCGGCCCTTTGGCAGAAAGCTGGCAAGGGTTTCGAGACAGCTGTCATGATGATCCCGCTTAAGACTCTTTGGAAAGCGCGGATCTGCGAAAGGATGTAGGGGTCGTGGACTCGTATTTGCGAAAGCAGGCGGAGAGATAGTCGCTGTTGTTAAAACCGCACTTTATGGCGATCTCCGAGACCGGAAGGGTGGTGTTGATCAACAGTTCCTTTGCGTGACGAAGCCTTGTATTGATCAGGTATTGCGAAAAAGATATTCCCACCTGGGAGGAAAAGAGCCTTGAAAAATGCCCGTCGGAAAAGCCGATGGCAGAGGCGGCGTCCCTAAGCCTTATATCTTCCTCATAGTGTTGTTCAATGTAATACATCGCTTCCATCACCGATTCCGAAAGCGTGGAATGAAAAGCCTGCCGCCCCGTAGACAGATTCCGTTCGTGGATCAGAAGGATCAAACGATAGAGAGCACCTTTTAAAAGAAGATCTCCGTGAGGGGATTTTTTTTCGTAGATCGAAAGCATATCCTGAAGGAGCATCGTAAGCAGAGTCTGCGTATCGGGATCAAAATGAAAGTGCTTTTGCTCAAAGACCGTTTTCCAGATATTCTCGTCGATCTCCCTGCAAAAATCATCCGCCAGGGAAGGGGATATCTTGATCAGATAGTTGATATAAGGTTTCGTGCTCAAAGGAAAGGTGCGGTGATAGAGCATGGGCGGCATAACGGTGACATCTCCGCTGTGTGCGTCGTACTGCTCGTAAGGGGTGATGATGTGCCGGTCACCGGAGAGGATGTAGCCTAAAGTATAATGACTTTCCGCTCGCTCCATCTGAGGCATTTTAAAATCCGCAGGCAGATGCCTGTATCGAATGGAGATCCGCGCTTCCTCCGGCATGTTAATGGGCATATCGACACCTCGTAAAACATCATAATTTCTAAGAATTTTTGTAAAAACTGGCATCATCATAAAGGTATTCAACAGAATGATGATATACAATTCATTATAACGGTAAGAAAGAAAAACGCAAGAACTTAAAAAGGAGATGGAGTATGGTTACAAAGGATCAAAAGTGGGTATTTGCCAAAGAATTGGAAGGAGAGAAAGCCGGAGAAGGCGTAGTAAGGATCATCAAAAGTTACACAGATGAACTGATGGTCGTAGAGAATCATTTTGAGGAGGGAGCGATCGGTGCGTTGCATTCCCATCCTCACACACAGATCACTTATGTGATCTCCGGAAAGTTTGAATTTACCATCGGAGACGAGAAGAAGATCGTGCAGACCGGAGATACGATGCTTAAAAAGGACGGGATCGTGCATGGCTGCGTGTGTCTGGAAAAGGGTGTATTGCTGGATATCTTCTCACCTATGAGAGTGGATTTCGTATAAGGAAGCAGCATAGCGGAGGTTCGCGGAAACGGTTTTCGCATAAACGTAAGCAGTCGGATGAGGAGCATTTCATGAGTAGAGAAATGGAGATTTTTATCGACAAGTTGTATCGTTATGATAGAAAGGCGGAGCCCTGTTCGGTCGGTTTTCCTTTAAAGCAGGGGGAGCTGACGGATTTAAAAAAAGTTTGTGTCCTGGATAAGGGAAAGAAACTTCCCTTACAGGTAAAAGCAACATCGAAATACCCGGATGGGTCGGTGCGATTTCTTTTCCTGCGCCTTTTGGCAGATATTCCTGCCAATAAAAAAGTTTCTTTTCTCTGCAGGATAGGGGAGGAGGATGAAAGTGATCTTTCCCCGTTCTCACCGGTTGCCATAGAGGATACACCAAACGGATACAAGGTTTTTACAAAGGATTTTTCTTTTGAAGTAGAGAATGATTCTACGGAAATCTTTAAACGTCTGCAGGCCAGAGGACGCACATATGAAGGTGACTGTTTTAAAGGTCCTTCTCTTCGAACGGCCGGCGTCAAGGGAGACTATGATCTTACCCTGGGACAGTGGAGCGTTGTGGAAGCGGGACCGGTATGCGCGATCCTGAAAGTGAGAGGGATGCACAGGGCAGAAGGAGGGCTGCATCCGGAGTGCGAGATCCGGTTGACGGCATGGGCCGGAAAGCCTTATACGGAAGTATCCTACCGTGTTATCAATGCGTCGGATGAAGAGATGGAAATCGAATCCCTGCGCTATCGGATCTGCCGGACAAAAGAAGCGGCGGGACTTTGCGATAAAGAGAATAATTTTGTTTTGGAAAATATGTCCGTGGGGAAACCGGATTCCACAGGTTGCGGTGACAGCCTGTACAGCGCAAGTAAAGGAAACGGACCGATAGTTCACGCCGGAAACAGTGATGAGGCCGATGCCATGGATCCCGTTAAGGACAAAGCGGCGATCCGTACCATCGCCGCAATCTCCAATTATCGGACGGATTATCTTATGGGAAGAGGCGGGGAAAGGGTCAGCCGTGTTATCGACGGCGAGAGCCTGTTAAAAGAAGCCAACGAACATTTCGCGGAGGTCTTTTACGGAACCTTTTTTGCGGACTGCACGGATGAGGAAGGCGGTGTGTGCGCGACTATCTATCAGGCGCAGCAAAACTATCCCAAGGCGCTTTTGGCGGATACAAACGGTATCATGCTGATGCTGGTTCCGGAGGCGGTGGATAAGGTCGTTTTACAAAGCGGCATGTCCAGGGAAACAAGGATGCTTTTTCATTTCCATCAAAGAGAAGAGAGCATTCAGTCGTTAAACGACCGCAGTATTGTATACCAGATGCCGTACAGACCCTATGTATCGCCAAAAGTTCACGCGGAATCGGGCGTATGGCCGGATGTGTTCGCAAAGAAAACGGATTATCTGGTGGAGCAAAACCTCATCGGCCGCGCGGACGGGCACTGCAGAGCCTACGGTATGTTAAACTTCGGAGATTCCTATGACGCCAATTATACGGCGCAGGGTCGCGGCGGCGGCAGGCTTGTCTGGTGCAACAATGAGTATGATTATCCGCATGCATGCGCGCTCCTTTACGCAAGGACCGGCATCCGTCGGTTTCTGGATTATACGATTGCGTCCTGCAGTCACTGGATGGATGTGGATGTGTGTCATTATCACAGGGATCCGCTTTATATCGGCGGACAGTGGGAACATACCGCAGGTCATGTGATCAACGGCGTTATGGTCTGCTCGCATGAGTGGGTGGAAGGATTGCTTGACTATTATCACCTGACCGGAGACGAGAGAGGATTGGAGACCGCGATCGGCATTGGTCAAAATGTACAGCGCCTTTTGGATATGCCGATGTACGCAAAGCCCGGAGAGGCAAACGCCCGCGAGACCGGCTGGGCGCTTCGCACATTGACAGCCCTTTATGTGGAGACCTGCGATCCGGAATGGCTTATAAAGAGCGAAAAGATCGTCAATGATTTCAAAATCTGGGAAGAACAGTATGGACATTGGCTGGCACCTTACACGGACAATACCGTTATCCGCGTCGGGTTCATGATCTCCATTGCGATCGGATCGCTTATGCGCTACTACAGGCATTTCCCCTCCGAGGAGTTAAAAAACCTGATGCTGCGCGCGGTAGATGATATGATCGAAAACTGCTATGTAAAAGAATGGGGAATCTTTTATTACAAGGAGCTTCCAAGCTTAAACCGTCTGGGGAACAATACCCTTCTGCTGGAAGCGCTGACGGTAGCATACGATTTAAGTAAAGACAGCGACTACCTGATGTATGGAATGGAAACATTCCGCAAGGCGATCATAGATACACCGTCCTACAATGCAACGAAAAGAAAGACAGAGGACGCCGTGCTCGTCGGAAGTACCAGCAGCAAGAATTTCGCGCAGAGCATGATTCCCATCGCGGGCTTCTACAGGGCACTGGTTGATGCCGGTATAACGTTCTGAATCAGGAGAGAAGCGGGAATACTATGAGTAATAACATGAAAAAAGAAAGTAAGAAAAAAATAGATATGACCACCGGACCGATGATGCGAAACATATTTTTGTTTGCGCTTCCGATCATTGCGGGCAATATCCTGCAGTACCTGTATGCTGAGTATGTTCGCCTACTATCTTTTTTCCCGCTCATGGAAAGAGCTGGTTTCGCAAGGCCTTGCCGCGCGCAATCAATCGACCTGATCGCTATATCGCTACAGGTTGCGTGGTAAAAATGCACAATGCGTACATAAAACACAGACAGGATGAAATACACGCATCCTGTCTTTTTAATTTTTCCAGGCAAGCTAACATAATATTATTATGTAACGATTCCGGAAAATATTTTTGTTGAATTTGAGGGGTTGAAAATACGCAGAGTGTGGTGTTAATATAAGCGACATGGAAATCATCCACTTTGGAGGTCTGATCGGTGGATTGGCAATTCTTATATATGTCTTTGGCGGTAAAGATCGTTCTTGCCGTCTTCGTGAGTTACTCTGTTTGTTTTGATCTGTACAGAGATCGAATACCAAATCAACTGACGCGAATGATGATGTTTGAAGGGCTGTTCGTACAGGTCGCGGAATATGGAACAGATGGGTTTACTTTATATCTGAAAGGTGTGGGTGCTCTATTTCTGGTTACGGGGCTGCTTTACTTGTTAAAAGCGATGCGCGGCGGAGATTGTAAGTTTTTGATAGCTGCAGGCGGGCTTCTGGGACCGAAAGGGGGAATATGGCTTTTAACACTTTCTATGTTGATCGGAGCACTGATCGGGATCCATATTTTGGCGGCGGATATACATCGGACGGGAAGAGGAAGACATTATCTTCATTTCGGATTGCCGATCTACCTCGGATATCTGGCGATGCTCCTTATGGGTGAATATGTAATGTAGCCTTCGGTTGTATGCCGGAAGAAAAAGGAAGGGACAGGGGATATGAGAAAGAAAAAAATGGCGGTTTGTGATGCTAATGAGCAGTATGTATACAGACTTCAGGAAATCCTGTTACAGAGGGAGAGTTTTCCCTTTGAGGTAGAGGTGTATACATCCCTCGAGATGCTTTGCGAGCAATGGAGGAAACGGGATTTTGCGATGATCCTGGTATCGGAGGAATTCTCGGAAGCTTTGCTTCAGTATGCAGAGGGGGAAGGAAAAGAAGGTAAAGAAAGGATCGTTATCCTACGGGAGCGCCGCAAAGAAGGTTCGGAACAAAAGCAGATCCGGAAATTCCAAAGCGCTATTGCCATCCGGCAGGAGATCATGCAGATCGCGGCTGATATGGAACAGAGCAGGGCACAGGAGGAAGCGGCAACAGGACATAAAAGGACAGAACTGATCGGAATCTTTTCACCGGTTAACAGAGATCTGCAAACATCATTTTCTCTTTTGATGGGACAGTTTCTGGCAAGGAAAAAGAGTGTTCTGTATCTGAACCTTGAACCGTTTTCCGGTCTGGCCGGGATGCTCGAATGCAAGGGTGAACGGGACCTGACGGATCTGATCTATTATCTGGAAAGCGGGAGAGAGCGTCTGGTATACAAGTTAGAGAGCGTGGTTTCCAACAGCAACGGACTGGATTATGTATCCGCAGCGTATTCCTTTGTGGATCTGTCTTCCGTAAAAGAGGAAAACTGGAGGCTCTTGATCCGCACGCTTAAGGAGATGGGGAATTATGACTATATCGTTCTGGATCTCTCAGAGATCGTGCAGGGCTTGTTAAATATCTTAAGGGAGTGTGATGAGATCTATACGATCGGCAATAAGGAGGCGATGTCTTCCTTGCGCCTGGAGCAGTATGAGGAGCTGCTGCATCACCTGGAATATGAGGATGTATTGGAGAAGACGCAAAAGATCATCCTTCCTCCCTACAGAAGACTTCCGATCGGAATAGCGGATCTGCTAATGTCCGATCTCGGATATTATGTGAAGGATCTCGTAGGCGAGATGCTTCAGTAAAAAACGGCGGCTGTCGCTTTGACGGAAAGAAAAGGAGTAAAAGGGGAAAGATATGGTTGGGGAATATCAAACGATCCGGAAGGAATTAAAAGACAGGATTATGGAGGAGATCTCCATGTCCCGCGAACTATCGGACGATGAAGTTAAAGAACTGATCGACAGGGAGGTGATGGGCTGTGCCAGAAAGTCAGGACTTAACTATAAGGAGAAGTACAATCTCTCAAAGGAGCTCTTTCACGCGATCAGGAGGTTGGATATCTTACAGGAACTGACGGATGATCCGAAGGTGACGGAGATCATGATCAACGGGATGGATCACATCTTTATCGAACGGGCGGGACATCTGTATGAATGGGATAAGCATTTTGAATCAAAAGAAAAACTGGAGGATGTGATACAGCAGATCGTGGCCAAGTGCAACCGTACGGTCAACGAGGCCTCTCCCATTGTCGATGCGAGGCTGGAAAACGGATCGAGGGTATGTATCGTTTTAGCACCGACATGTTTAAACGGACCGTCCATTACCATCAGGCGTTTTCCCGATAAGCCGATAGGGATGGAGGATCTGATCCGCTTCGGGGCTATCCACGAGGAAGCCGTGGAATTCTTAAAAAAACTTGTCATAGCAGGTTACAACATCTTTATAAGCGGTGGTACGGGGAGCGGTAAAACAACGTTTTTAAACGCGCTCTCCAACTATATCCCCAAGGATGAAAGAGTGATCACGGTAGAAGACAGTGCGGAGTTACAGATCCTGGGGATTCCGAATCTGGTGCGCCTGGAAACCCGTAATGCCAATGTGGAAGGCTGTAAGGAGATCACGATCCGGGATCTGATCAAGGCGTGTTTGAGAATGAGGCCGGACCGCGTGGTCGTAGGTGAGGTCCGCGGCGGGGAAGCGGTAGATATGATCCAGGCAATGAATACAGGACACGACGGATCTTTGTCTACCGGACACGCAAACAGTGCGGCGGATATGTTAGCCAGACTGGAAGTAATGATCTTAATGAGCGGAGTGGAGCTCCCTTTGCCTGCCATCCGAAGCCAGATCGCGGGCGGAGTGGATATCATTGTGCATCTCGGACGTCTGCGTGATAAGAGCCGTAAGGTACTTCAGATCGTAGAGATCCTCTCCTATACGGACGGTGAAATAAAGACCTCTGTATTGTATGAATTTGAAGAAAGCAAAACGGATGATAAGGGGAAGATCATCGGGACATTAAAAAAGAAAAACGACCTGATCCATACGGAAAAACTGGAAGCAGCGGGGATACGGATTTGATGAAACAGGGTCGAATGCAAAAAGAAAGAGCTGTCGAAAGAAGTATCCTTCCGGATTATGATGAGTATACATGGTCGATACCGGAAGCAATCTTTTATGTGGCACAGGGAGCCGGGATCATATTTTTATTTTCTTATATTTTCTATCGTTCTGTCTTTGCGGCGATATTTCTCTCGCCGATTTTGATTCCTTTTTTAAAAGAGAAAAAGAAGGAAAGCGTTGAAAAGAGAAAGCGGGAGCTTTCCGTTCAGTTTCGAGAGATGATGAATTCGGTCATAGCGGGACTTCAGGCCGGCTATTCTGTGGAAAACGCGTTTGCGCACTCGTATGAGGATATCGTTCTTTTGTTTGGAGAGAACTCGATGATGAGCATGGAGTTAAAAAATTTAAGACGCTCACTTAAGAATAACATCAATCTGGAGGATGTGCTTACATCTTTGGGGGAGCGCAGTCATATATCGGATATCGCGGATTTTGCGGAGGTATTCCGGATTGCGAAAAGAAGCGGCGGCGACCTCCCGGGGATCCTCAAAAATGCCGCATCGGTGATCACAGACAAGATGGAAGTAAGAAGAGAGATCACGACGATGATCAGCGCAAAGAAGATGGAGCAGAATATCATGAACGTGGTTCCTTTCGGGATCATTCTCTATATTGATTTTTCATCTCCCGGATTTTTTGACAGTTTATACCACAATCTGTTTGGCGTCGTATTGATGAGTGTAATGATGGGGATCTACCTCTTTGCTTACTTTCTGGCAAAGAAGATCACGGATATTGCAGTATAGGGAGCCGGAAAGGAGAGGAATATGACTGTGGTTGCGGGAATATTGATCATATTGACTGTTGGTCTGTTGTGGGCGTCAAAGGAAGAGATTCCGGATCGTTATGAGACATCTGCTGTAACCGGACCGTTTTACCGTCTGGCGATCAAAGTGGAAAAAAGACTGCGTAAACCGGTACTTCCGGTAGAGTTAAGAGAAAAAATCTTTCGAAAGAACGAAGAGCGGTTTTATCTGTTAAATCCGGCAGAGAATGCGGCCCGTCAGGGAAGGGAATTCTTTGTGGAAAAATGCGCCCTGATCTTTTTGATCCTCTTTGCCGGTCTGGCGCTATCAGGCATCATCGGCTTAAAAGAAAACGGGGAAAGCATATTAACGGACGGAACCGGTCTGGAGAGAAAGGAAGCCGGAAGAGGACGATATACGGTGCATCTGGATGCGCAGACAGAAAACGGGGAATATAAAAATCTCGAGATCGTCGTATCGGATCGTATATATACACCGGAAGAGATACTGGATATACGTGAACCATTTCGGGAGCAGCTGGAGAAAGAGATCCTCGGAGGCAATATAAGCGCGGATCATATAAGCGCGGATATGAATCTGACGGAGAGCGTGAAAGGGTATCCCTTTTTTATAGAGTGGCACAGCAGCGAAAGAAAGATCCTCTCGCCGAAGGGAGAGATCGGAGAAGAAGTGCCGGCAGAAGGGATGCTTGTAATGCTGGAAGCAATCTGTTCGTATGAGGATTATACCGAGATCAATACTTTTCCTGTAATGGTATACCCGAGAGAGTTGTCGGCAGCGGAAGAGATGACGGACAGGATTCTTTCCGCCATCGAAGAAAACGCGATAAAAACACAAAGCGAAGACATCCTGTGGCTCCCCGAAGAGGTGGATGGAGTAAAGATTGCATGGACCGAAAAAAAGAGCCACAACGGTCTGATCCTGGCGGTGCTTATTCTGATTAGCGTAGTGGTGATCTATCGGGGAAAGGATGTGGACCTCGAAAAGAAGGTGAAAGAAAAGCAGGATCAGATGTTGTTAGATTACCCGGAACTGATCAGTAAATATGCCCTTTTGGTCGGAGCGGGTATGACCTCCCGTATGGCCTGGAAGAAGCTGGTGACGGATCACAGAGACCGGAACAGCGAGGATGGGAAGGATCTGAAGAAAGAGAAGGAAGTAAGGTTTGTATTTGAGGAGATGCGCTATACCCTGCTTGAGATGGAAAGCGGAGTGGGAGAATTGCAGGCTTATCAGAACTTCGCGAATCGTGTGCGCGTGCAAAAGTATGTGAAATTTGTCTCGCTCCTTGAACAGAACGTAAAACTGGGAGCATCCGGTTTTATAAACGCATTGCAAAGAGAGGCAGCAGAGGCTATGGAAGAGAGGAAAAGTACAGCCAAAAGACTCGGAGAGGAAGCGGGAACCAAACTGCTCGTACCCATGATGCTGATGCTTTTGATCGTTATGGTGGTCATCATTGTGCCTGCGTTTACCTCTATATAAAGGGGGATTTTTAAAAGGCAACGCGGGTCGGTATATAGGATATTTGAGAAAGGAGGGCTCGTTATGGATGAAAAGAAGATATGTAACCTCGCGGACAGGATGTGGATTCGGGGGAAGATGATCCTTGGAAACGTAAGGGAACGCGTACAGGATTACATAAACGATGACGCCGGTATGGGTACCGTAGAGATCATCCTGATCATCGTGGTGCTTGTGGGACTGGTGATCATATTTAAGAACCAGATCACGGATATTGTAAACGATTTGTTTGACAGTATCACATCGAAGGCAAATACAGTGACCAGATAGAGGTTAAGAAGGAAGGATAAAGGGCGGATATTCCGGAAAAAGAAAAAAGAGGTAAAGGGGTAATAAATTGAAAGAGGAATGTAAAGGAGAGAGGAGCCGCGGGGAGTTAAGTGTTTACCTGGCGTTAATGTTGGCGGTAATGATACCGCTGATCGTGACAATGATGAATGCCGCACGGATCAGCGCAATGAAGCTTCAGGTGGAATGCGCCCTGGATATGGGGATGGATTCCATGATGGCGGAGTATCACCGCGAGCTCCTGGAACAATATGATTTGTTGATGATCGATACTGCTTATGAGCAGGAGTTTGGATCTCTGGATCATACCCTCGAGCATCTCGAAGGATATCTGTCCTACAATTTAAATCCGGATAAGGATGTATTAGTGTGGGGGGCACGCGATCTCTATGGATTGTCCATAGATTCGCTGGAGTTAGTAAGGGTCTCGCGGGCTACGGATGATAACGGGAAAGTCTTCCGGAATATGGTGATGGCATATATGCTGGAGCGATACGGTCTTGCCTATATCAGTGACGCAAAGGATCTGGTGACCACCTCTGAATCCGCCAATATTTATAACAGCGATATAGTGGCAGATAATTACGCCTCTCAGGCGCAGATTGACGGGATACGGGTGGAGGAGACGCAGATCAGAACCGTGGAAAGAACCGTGCAGACCGTTTCGGGGGATGAGATCATTACACAGGTTGTGGAGGAAGAAATAGAAGAAACGGTGTTGGTAAAACCGCAAATGGATGATCCTACCACAACGGTTGCCGCGGCGACACATTCCGGAATTTTGTCGATGGTCTGTAAGGGCGGAATCTCCGCCCGGACCATCACGCCCTCCAATTATGTATCGGGAAGAACGCTGATCAGGGGAAACGGAGTCAGTGAGGAATGGAAGGAATACAACAATCTGGAAGAACAGCTTTTGTTTAATGAATATATTCTGGAAAAGTGCGGGAATTATATCGAACCAAAGGATAACAGCCTGTTGTGTTATGAGGTTGAGTATATTCTGTTTGGTACAGCGTCTGATGCCGATAATCTGGAGAAGGTAGCCACCCGTCTGTTACTGCTTAGGGGTGGTGCCAATACAGCCTATTTCTTTACGGATTCGGAACTGGTACAGGAAGCAAGAACATTGGCGGAAGGTTTATCGGTCATCACCACATTGCCCGAACTGGAACCGGTCTTTGAAGCGGCGATCATCTCAGCGTGGATCTTTGCCGAGAGCGTAGTGGATGTCAGAGACCTTTTCGATGGAAAGAGAGTTCCGTTGATCAAAACAAAAGGGGAGTGGCGCTTAAGTCTTGAAAATGCGCTGTCCTTTGCTCTGGATTCCGCAAGTGACGCAGTTTCGGAACACTCTTCCGGTGATGGAAACGCGCAGGGTACAGCACCTGATGGTGCTGCACCTGAAGGTGCTGCACCCGGAAGTGAAGTCCCTTCAGGTACAGCGTCTTCAGGTACAGGGGAAGAAGAGCGGACGCCCGGATTAAATTACAAGGACTATCTGCGTCTGATGCTGTATACGGTCAGTCTGGATGAACGGACTATGCGTTGTATGGATGTTGTGGAAATGGATATCCGTAAAGCAGAAGGAAACGCAAGTTTTTGTCTGGATAACTGTATCGCGGCAGCTACAGTGCAGGGGGTGTTTCAAAGCAGGTATGGGTATGAATTTTTGGTGGAGCGGAATTTTTGCTATTACTGATAAATTCCGGGGAGGCGTTATAAAAAGAAAATGTGATGCCGGTATGAAAGCGGCTATGACATTGGAGGCGGCAATACTGGTTCCGTTATATATATTCTTTTTCTGGACCTTTTTTTCTGTTTTTGAGATGTTTCACTTCTATGGGAATGTGGAATATGAACTGAGTGCTATCAGTAAGGATATTGCTCTTTATTCGCAGGCGGGAAACTTGCTGGGTTTTGGGCAAAAAGATCCCGGGGCTGTGGAAGAAGGAGAGGACGCCAATGCGGAGGCGGTGACCGGTGTGGCGGCTACGGTATTGGCGGATCTGTATGCGGGGCAGCGTCTGAATGAAAGATTGACGCAGGAGTATCTTTCCGCAGTTGGAGTAAGCGGGGAAATCTCATTATGGCGATCCCGCGTACTGATCGATAGCGATTTTGTTGATCTTATAGCAGTTTATGATATGGAGCCGAACTGTAATGTTTTTGCCGTTCCGGCGCAAAGACTGGTAACGAGAGCAAGGACAAGGGCCTGGAACGGCTATGATAATCACAAAGAATCCTCAGATGAGTCGCAGGAGCAGACGGTTTATGTAACGGAGACCGGAACGGTATATCACGTAAGCCGCAGCTGTACGCACTTAAGTCTTTCGATAACTTCCGTGCTCTTTGCGGAGATAGAAAACCTGCAAAATTCAAACGGAGGGTATTACAGCGCCTGTGAGATCTGCGGTGGATTTTGGGGAGCCAATGATACCGTATATATAACAAATGACGGAGACCGCTATCATTTTTCGCTGACCTGCAGCGCCTTAAAAAGGACAATTTATGAGATTCCGATATCGGAAGTCGGAGAAAAAAGACTCTGCGCAAGATGCGCCGCAGGCAGAAACACAGACTAAACAAGGGGGAATGTCAGATACAGATGGAATACAGAGAGATCATACGCAATATATGGAGCTTCGGAGTCTTATTGTGGGGAGCGATGGAGGATATCAAAAAGAAGAGTGTCAGCAGGCGGTATCTGTGGATAGCGGCGCTCGGAAGCATATTTGTAACGGGGTTGTTGTTTCGGGACGGATGGAAGCAGTCGTTGATCGGCGCAGCGACCGGAGCAGGGGTGTGTCTGTTATCTTTCCTCTTAAAGG
>CALDIE010000169.1 GCA_937901625.1 uncultured Lachnospiraceae bacterium | reverse complement strand
GGTTTTCCAACTGTTCAACCTTAAGCTGCTCATGCATATTGGCTATGATCGTGGCATCGTCATCCACTTCTCCCACCAGCACATTACGCCCTTTGATCTCAAAGACGGGCACCGCCGTAAAAACCAGATCCTCTCCGCTGTTTTCTCTCATCAGGAGCTGCTTGGCCTGCCGGTACAGGTCATAGACCTTATCCGCCCTGTCCGTAACTCCTACCGTTACGCCATCCATCACGATGGTAAATTCATTGTTTCCGCCTATCGCGTAGCGTCCGAAAGGCGGGAATAAAAACACAAAAAGAAGTACCGCAAAAAAGCCTGCCCGAAGTCTGGCCGCCGTTCTGACATTGTGATATTTGGATATTCTTACTTCTTTTTCTATCTGTCTGCTTTCCATCCGTTTACTTTCCGTCTTTTCGAACTTTTCTCCCGGCACTCTTCTTTTTTGATGACGCTTTTTTAGGCGCTGCTTTTTTAGGTGCCGCTTTTTTAGGTGCCGCTTTTTTTCTCACGGAATAACCGAAAGTCCCTATCTTATCTCCGACCGAATAATACTCTCCGTGAGAGTAGACGATCGGATCGGATCTTTCCAGACAAAACTTTCCCTTTTCGTCCATAAACCGTTCATCCACCGTAACAGCCAGAACTTTTGCCAAAAACATATCGTGGCTTCCCATTTCGAGACACTGTTCCACCCTGCACTCGATCGCTGCCGGGCTTTCACCTACCGTCTGTGCCTTCACTTTTTCGGAGGAAACGGGGGTTAAACCTGTCTCTTTCCATTTATCCGTATCACGTCCGCTGCGCACGCCGCAAAAATCCACAGCCTTCGCCATATCCCGTGTGGTAAGGTTGATGACAAATTCTCCACTTTTCTTTAAGAGTGTGTGCGAATATCTTTCCTTTCTCACAGAAATAGAAACCATCGCAGGATCGCTGCAGATGGTTCCTGTCCATGCAACTGTGATCAGATTTGTCTTACCGTCGGGATCCGCTACACTTACCAGCACAACCGGTAAGGGATAGAGCATATTTCCCGGTTTCCATGTCTGTCTGCTCATTTCATTCTCCCGATATCGTCTTTACAAAACCCCGAATATTCCGAGAATGTTTATGATCAGATCGATCGAGCCAACTACAGCCGCAATAAGGGAAATGATCTTTACCTGAGAGAGTTTTGCGTCTAACGTCTGATAGTTATCCTCAATACTCTCTGTCTGTTTTTCGCTCTTCTCATTAAGAACCGCCTGCACATTTCTGTATACCTTGACACTCTCTTTGTGCATAAAGTCCTCGGTGGCTTTGAAATGTTCTTCCAGCAAACGGCGTTCTTCCGCCTTTTGAGCCTTCTCTTCCTCGGCTTTATCTTCGGCGGTTCCGTCTTCCTGTTGTTTCAGGACATCCTCACTCAGCTGCCGGATGTATCCGATGATCTCCCGGTTATCCTGACGGACTCCGTAGATTCCCGTATCCAGTGCGGACTTAACGCCATTACTGCTCTCGGTCATTAACGTCTGGAGATTCCGGATCTGCGTCTGTGCCTGCGTCATCTCTCCGTAAATCTCGCCAAACATCTGTTTGAACTCTTCTTTGCCGCTCTGTCTGTCCTGCTGCGCCTCGGTCTCTGCCATCGTCACCTGCGTCTGATGGATCGTCTCAAGACTGCCCTGTGCAGCCAAAAGAGTGCTTCTAAGCTCCTGAATTGCCTGATAGATCGTCTCCGTTCCCTGTTTAACGGTCTCGATATTGCCGTTTACACCTTCAACACGCTCCAATGTCTTTTCCTGCGCATCGCTTACCCTGGCAATATCGCTTACGATCGCCTGCCTGTTCTCCCCGGCGGCGTCCTTTCCTTCCTTTACCGCTGCCTTGATCTCTTCGAGTGCGGTAAAGATCAGGTCATCGGTCTCTCCGGGCTTCATGTTTTCATAGGCTTCTTTTAGAGCACGCTGTACGGACTCATCCATCGCGTGAGTCACATCCTCTATGCTGATACCTCCGTTGGCCGCTTCCACCTGAAGATCGCGTACTTTCTCAATGCTCTCATCCACAAGGGAATGCATCTTTTCTGTCAGCTCTGTATTTTTGAAATTTAACTTGCGCATTTCCTGAAGCACGGCTTCATAAGCTTCAACCTGCTCCTGAAGGCTCTGCTTTCTGGCCAGTTCCGCCTGGGAATTAGCCGCGATCATCTCCTGCGCATGATATCTTTCCGCTAACGCGTCCATAAAATTATCCATCGTCTGTGCATCCTCCGTCCATGCCGGCTGTGCCGGCGCTCAAAACACACTCTTTTTCTGAGCACTACCTCGTATCATTTTATCAAAGCGACCCTTATTTTACAACTACAACATCTTCCCTTCATTCGTCATTTTTGCCAATTCATTCACTCTTTATATTTTTATTTTTCGTCACTTTAACATTTCTTTCATTGTCAGTTCACGCTTTGTTCATATTTCTATATTAAAATAGATTCAAGTCAAACAGGTGATATAGTGATTAGTTGGTTGATACGATTTTCATAGTTTTGTGCCCGGGTGTCTCCTAATCAATATCATCCGGGCACACCTCCTTTCTTGTTTTATATAATAAAAGACCCCCGGTCTCCCCGAGGGTTTTTTATTGCTCTTTATTTTGTTTTGGGGATCATTTCAAACCATTCTCCGGTAAAAAAGCCTATTTCCCCGCTCCTGCCTTATCCCGCTCCTCCGACACGCGCACGATCTCGTTGTTCAAGGTCATCATCTCGTTGTCAAGAGCATTGACCATCTGCGCGCACTGTTTTAAGGACAACAGTATATGTTCCGGCGCGTTTCCTTCGAATTTATAGGCGATCTTATGCTCCAGAGAAGCCCAGAAATCCATGGCAACCGTTCGGATCTGGATCTCTACTTTTACATCCACCACACGGTTGGTCAAAAATACCGGAACGCTTACGATCATATGATAACTCATATAGCCGTTCGGCTTCGGGTTGCGGATATAATCCTTGACCGAAAGAACGGTCAGGTCGCTTTGAGAAGCTATGATCCCCGCAATACTGTAAATATCCGATGTAAAAGAGCAGATGACACGAACACCTGCTATATCATTGACATATTCCACCATATTTTCAATGGTGGACTCATAGCCGCGGTTTTTTAATTTTTTAACAATACTCTCCGGAGTCTTTAACCGGCTCTTGATATGCTCGATCGGATTGTATTTATGAACGTGTTGAAACTCGTCGTTTAAGATCTCCAGTTTGGTTCCGACTTCCTTAAAGGCAGCGGAATATACCAGGGTCACTTCTTTCCATTTATCGATTTCGGAATCTTCCGTAGGACGAAACTGCATTTCCCGGCCCCCAATACTAATTAATGATATCCTGTTTTCAGGACCTTTTTTTATATTTTAGCACAAATTCACCCCTATCGACAAACGATTCTCTTTCGTAGTATCATTAGGTACACCCTTTTTCCGTTCTTATACGGAAAGAGAAAAGAGTATCGTCCTATGAGGTATATCTATGTTTCGCTTGTGGGTAAAATGTTGGAAAAACGCAAGGTTGGTTAAAGACACCGTGGTTGAGCGTCCGGAGGAGGACACTCCCACGCATAAGATTTTCCATTCTCTGGAAGATGCCTGTCATGAACTCGATCTGGGCATCCCTATCTGGCTCGAAAAGAACATCAAAGAATTCAAGCGTTCAAAGAAAACCCGTTTCTATCAGGACAACTTCATGGAATCCATCCCTTGCGATTATGTGGAGATCCAGATTCTGGATGAGGATTAACCCTCCCCTTCTCCCAGCATCTTTTTAAGCGTCTTCCACCCGAGGGTCGCACACTTTACCCTGGCCGGCATATGCGCGATATCTTCCAGAGACGCGGATTCCTCCAGACTTTCTATCTCTTCCGCCGTGGCGGTACTGCGTACCATCCCCATAAAACGGAATATATATTCGAGAGCCTCTTTCCGGCTCTTCCCGATGATAAGATCCAGCATCATATCCGTCGAAGCCTGACTTACGGCACATCCGCTACCGTAAAACATTCCGTCTGTCACCATATCGTTATCATCAATCTTTAACTGAAGGGTGATGTCGTCTCCGCAGCTCGGATTGACACCGTTTAATTCAAGTGTTGCCCCCTCCATCTCGCCCTTGTGAGCGGGATACAGGTTGTGCTCATTAACTATCTCTCTGTAAAGGTTCTTCAGTTCCATCCCTAACATCCTTACTGCCCGTCTTTAAATCCGAGCCATTTCCTCACACCTGCAAGCGCTTCGACAAAACGGTATACTTCCTCTTGCGTGTTGTAAAAATAGACACTCGCCCGACAGGTTGCCCTGAATTCCATCGGGCATTTTTCCTGCATATACTCCATCAGGGGCTGCGCGCAATGATGTCCCGCGCGTATCGCGATCCCTTCGTCATTTAAGATCTGTGCCACATCATGCGGATGACACCCATCCACATTAAACGTTACGATCCCGTGGTGTTTTACGGGATCCGAAGAGCCATATACCTGTACATGCGGTATCCTCTTCATCTCCTCCAAAAGAATGGCAGACATCCTCTCCTCTGCCGCTCCGATCTCATCAAAGCCCACTTTCTTAAGATAGTCGATCGCCGCCGCTAATCCAACGGCATCGCCCGCGTTGACCGTTCCCGCTTCAAACTTTGCCGGGAGCTCCGCATAGGTCGCCGACTGTCTGCTTACATATTCGATCATC
>CALDIE010000168.1 GCA_937901625.1 uncultured Lachnospiraceae bacterium | reverse complement strand
ATTAAATGAAAATACCGGCGTTTTTGAAGGAAACCGGGAGTTTATGCTTACATCTTCTCCTTCCATGGATATTCTGATCTCCAGTAACTTGGAGCGCCTGATCTATCTGATCGGCGGATGTGATGATAAAAAGGATCTTGATCTGATGGAATCCTTAAATACGACCGGATCCTACAAGATCACCGAAGAGATGAAAGATCGCTTAAAGGATTTTGTCGGCGGATATGCCGATCAGAAACAGACAGCCGGAAAGATCCGTGATCTTTACAATAAGACCGGCTATATCATCGATACGCATACAGCCGTTGCCGGCGCTGTCTATGATGAGTACAGAAAAGCAAGCGGCGATACGACCGTTACGGTCATCGCGTCCACGGCAAGTCCTTTTAAATTTTCCAGAAGCGTTATGAGTGCCATCGATCCCGCATATGATTCACAGGAAGATTTTGCCCTGATCGATGAGTTAAGCCGTTTAAGCGGTGTAAGTGTTCCTCAGGCGGTTGAGGATATCCGTTCCGCAGCGGTATTGCATGATACCGTTTGTGAAAAGGAAGAAATGAAAGATCAGGTAAAAGCATTTTTGGGGTTTTAACGAATGAAACACATTCTGATCGTAGATGATGTAACAACCAATCTGAAAAGCGCGGCTGAAGTACTTCAGCCGTACTATCAACTTTCCATGGCTAAATCCGGTAAGCAGGCTTTAAATTTCTTAAAGAAAAGCCGACCGGATTTAATTTTATTGGATATTATGATGCCCGAGATGGACGGGTATATGACCATGGAACAGATCAAGTTAAATTCCCGGACGGCCGATATTCCCGTTATTTTTTTGACGGCCGACACCGAGTATTCCAGCGAGTTAAAGGGCATTCAGATGGGAGCTATGGATTTTATTACCAAGCCCTTTGAGGCAGATGTAATGTTAAGCCGCATCGAGAAAGTCCTGCAGATGGAGGATGTCCGTAAGCGTATCGTTGATAACACGCAGAAAGATTTTCTTACAAATCTCTGGAATTTTGATTATATGTCTGCGGAAATAGAACGACTTCTTCGAAACGAAAGCATTGAGGGAAGTATGATCCTTTTGGATCTGGACGATTTTAAAGCCTTTTCCGATACTTACGGTCATAGTGTTGCCAATGGCGTGATCGCCCGTTTTGCCAAGGCTTTAAAAGACCTGGCGTTTACCGACAGCCTGCTTGGCCGAACCGGTGAAGACGAATTCCTGCTGTATTACCCTAAGGCACTAAGTGAGTCCGAAATTCTTACCATGTGTGAAGAACTCGGAGGATTCCCCTTACAGGAAGCAAACCTTGCTTCCGGAGGGAAGCATACATTTACGGTCTCCAGAGCGGTCGTGAAAATAGGAACCGATGGAAAGGATTTTGATACGCTCTACCGTAAACTCCAGATGGCAATGTACCACATCAAAAAGAGCGGAAAGAACAACGTGCATTTTTACAGCAGGTAAATCAATAATAACCTTATAAAGGAGTATATTTATGAATAATATTGATTTAAAAAAATTAGTGGAAGAAGTAATAGGAAATAATGATCCATATTGGAATAATCCTGTGCTTGATGTGGTACAAAAAATAATTGATTTACCAGAAGGATCTGAAACTTCTATAAGAAAGTTATTGAACAATCCAGAACAATATACATCTAAACAATTATTTGATATTTATCACTGCGTTAATAGAGTGTGTAGAAAACTTAACATTGTTATGGATTTCCATAAAAGTAATGCTAAAGTAGACGGATTATTATTTAACATACCTTTTATTAAAAAAATAAGTGATACGGAATATGGTTTCTACAAAAAAAATGATAATGATCTTATATGGTGGATTGATAATAAAGAGCAAGTCGGAGAACATTTATTCTCATTTGATAAGAAAAAAGTATATAATTTATTTAAAGATTATCCTTATGAGTTATCAGATGAAGAAAAAGAAATATTTGATAAAGAAAACCCATATTGGGCAGATTTTTTCAAAGATAGGAATACACAAAATAAAAAAGATGAAAATAGTAATAAGAAAACTTGTTTTATAATTACAATGTCTAATTGGGAAATGATTGGCCCGAACAGTATAACAGGTAATGAGTTTATTATTTATGATGATTTATCTATTGATTTAAAAATATCTAAAAATAATTCTTTGGGTATTGAAAAAGAAATATCCACATTACACGGAACAATTACACAAGAAAAATATGATGATATAGTAAGCAACATACAAAAAGCCAAAGAAATTGATACAAAACAGGTGGAAGCTTTTATTCAAAGCCTCGGCTTTGAACTGACGCAGGATCAGATTCAGGCAAAAGAAGATATCTTAAATGACCTTCAATCAAAGAAAGTCATGTACAGACTGATACAGGGAGAAGTCGGATCGGGCAAGACAGCTGTCGCTATGATCGGCCTCTATGCCAATTCTCTTGCCGGATACCAGGGTGCTTTAATGGCACCGACGGAGATCCTGGCTAAGCAACATGCCGCTTCTTTAAAAAAGGCTTTGGAACCTTTCGGCGTCAACGTTGTTGTTCTTTACAGCGGCATGGAAAATGAAAAAGAAGTCAAAAGGCAGATCAAAGAAGGGGAAGTTGATGTCATCGTCGGAACCCA
>CALDIE010000167.1 GCA_937901625.1 uncultured Lachnospiraceae bacterium | reverse complement strand
ATTGCTATGAGGACTACACTGTATAAGAGAATGACTAAGGTAATTGCCAATAGATTGAAAGACACGCTGGCTCTTTAACTTTTAAAAAGGCGCCCTCCTAATCTCATTTGGATAGGAAGAGATATTGATGATCACACCGCTGTTTTGCATTTCCATGACATCACCGAATACCTGCGCGCAAAGAAATGCGCCCGTCAATCCGACTGCCATATCCGCATTCCAGATCTCAACGGGAAACTCCTGAAATTTGAGTGCTCCGAGGTTTTTGGAACCGCCTTCCACCTTGGGATTGTTAGCCGCATTGTTGATCAGTCCGTCAATATGCCCAAACTTATTAAGAAGGTCGTCGCGCACTTTTTCAAGCGCGCTTCTGTCGGTGATATCCGTCACATAATACTCCACAAGATCCTCACCGTAGCTCTCCCCGATCTCTTTCTTTACGCGAAGCATTCCTGCCTCGGCGATATCCAAAAGCACAGGGATCCCTTCTCCCTCCATCACCGCTTCAGCGTGTTTCTTTCCGATCAGACCGCCTCCGCCCGTGATCACAACCACCTTATCTTTTAAACTGAACTGTTCTTCATATATTTTCTTCATCAAAAGCCCTCACTTCCCATACCTTCCCGGATCACTTTTATAGCCTCCAAAGCGGTCGAGAGCGTATCGATCCCGTCGTTAAGCGAAATAGCCGGTTCGCTGTCCGTACCGATACACTCGAGGAAATCCTTCTCTTCGCGCAAAAACATATCGTCTCTTAAAAAATCGGTATATTCTTCGTATACTTCCGGCTCATCACCCTCATACAATACGGCACAGGGGCGATTAAAATCAAGCTCCATCCGTCCGCCGGTTCCTACGATCTTTAAGCGGTGACTCGGCGGATACTGTAAGAAATCCGTTCTCGCCGTAACCGTAACCGGCTTTCCCTCATATTCTCCTTTGTACATGATCACCGCATGGTCTTCTACCGTGAGTTTAAGATCCGAATATTTTCCGCCGGCTGCCCGTATCTGCCGCGGCTTTCCAAACATCCACTCCAGCAGATCCAGATCATGTACCATAAGGTTTAATACAGGACCTCCTCCCAGGTCTTTTCTGGCCATATAGGTGGTGCTGTAATCCTCATATCGATGCATCGTTGTAAGGCGCTCGCAAAATTCCGTTTCGGCGCTGACCACCTCTCCGATCTTTCCTTCCTCCAACCATGTACGGATCCGGCTAACGCCCGGATGATAACGGTTTTGAAATCCCATAAAGATCTTGATACCTTTTTCCTCCATGAGACACTTCAATTCATCCACGCCCTCCATGGAATCCGAAAGAGGTTTCTCGATCAAAAGATGACAGCCTGCCTTGGCGCAGGCGATGGCACATTGCATATGAGCCGCCGTAACGTTGGTGATAAAAGCCACCTCCGGCTTTTGTGCCAACGCTTCCTCCAGAGAGGAATACCGTACGATCCCGTACTCTTCTTCGAGATTAATCCCTTCCCTTACCTGCATGGTCGCGGAAAAGGTACGCTGCAGGCCGCGAACCCTGTATGCTATAAATTCCACTTCATCTCCCAATAATTTTCTCAGATTCCGCACATGTCTTTGTCCGATACTTCCAAGTCCCACCATCAGGATCTTCATACATTTTACTCCTTACTTTGCGCTCACTTCTTACTCATTCATCTTATCAAGCGGCGCATAATGCTCTTTTAAATAATCATAAAGCGGATGCCCCTTTTTCTCGAGGATATAATCCAGATATTCCACATCCTTTGCGGCATCGACATCAACGCCGCCTCCCACCACATACCCGATCATACGGTCTCCGTGCATCAGATCGTTTTCCACAAGAAACTCCGTCCTCAACACATCCACATATCCATCGGGAATATATACATCCGGAAACGCCTGTCTCGGATTGTTTGCTTCATCGAGCGTAAGACCTTCTTTGATACTTTTATAATACCCGTCCTCCCGCAGATGAAACCACTTAAACGGCGTATTGGAAGCAAGATGGGCAGAACGGAGACTCGTTGCCGAAGGATCCGCTTTCATACGTTCAATGGCTGCATTTACCACCTCAAGAGAACGAAGAGGGTATGTCGGGCGAAGATGCAGAAAATACTCCGGAACGGAATGCTCGTTTTCATACATCCATCCGATCATATGCTCCATAAATTCTATATCGGTGGACGTATCTCCCGATATTTCCGCCGGTCTTAAAAACGGCGTCTCGGCACCGTAATATCCTGCGATCCGCGCATAATACCCGGAGTCCGTTGATACGATCACCCGGCTTACCTTATCCGAAAGGTTCGCGATCGCGATGGAATATGCCATCATCGGATACCCCCTCAGGCAACGGATGTTTTTGTTCTTCACACCCTTGGATCCTGCTCTGGCCGGTATCACCGCCACAACTTCACCTTTTTTTACTGACTTTACTATCTCCCGGTTCATCTCAACTTCTCCCATCCCCTATTTACGTTCGAACAGTTTTTTATGAAGATAATCGGCCACTTTCCTTGCGCCGAAATATTTTAAGATATATGCCTTATCATATTCCACATCTCTTTTAACTGGAACATCCTTATCCATCGGAAGGCGCACTTCGCCGTAGGAAAAATCCTCCTTGCTGCTCCCGGTCGTATGCGTGGCATCCTCACGGTCAAATCCGATGTTCCGGATCATATTCGCCCTCGGAACGATCCCGAGCCCTCGCCGCTTATGTCTGCAATAATCCCACTGGATATCCCAGGTATCCTTCTTTCCTGAATAAACGCTGTTCACATTCTTCTTTAAGAAAATATAGGAAAAGCCCGGCTGAACCGCTTTCATGATGCCGCTTCGCTCAACTTTGGGCCAGTCCTTTACTCCCACATCATAATACTTCCAGGCTCTTGCCCATGTCGCCCATCCCCAGATACTCGAAAAGCAGGAAAATGTGTAATCACTGTCCATCTGATGGTTCTTTAACAGATTGGTTCCGGATACCATCATCACTCTCCTGTTATCCTTGTAATACTCAAGCATCTCCTTGCAGTAAGGAAAAAACTCCGGCATGGGAACCACATCATCCTCCAGGATAACGGTATACTCTTCCTGCTCCAATACCCGGGTGATCCCGGAAGATACCCTCATCTTACATCCCATGTTGCTTTCCGCGTAATCTTTGTGAACCTCGCAATCCCAGTCAATGTTCTCCTCAACATATTTTCTGGTCTCGGCCACTTTTCTTATATCATCCGGTCTCCCTTCTCTGGGAGCATCGGAAATAATGTACAATTTCGAGGGTGCTGCTTTTTTGATCTCTTCAAATACTTCTGCCGTTGTATCCGGACGGTTAAATATGATAAACGCCACCGGCAGATCGATATTTGCTTTTCTCATTATTTTGACCCCTTTCCCGTCAATACGACGCCTACTGTCTGGATCAGCAATTTCACATCCAGCAATAACGACCATTGATCGATATATTCCAGATCAAGTCTGACTACCTCATCAAAATCCTTGATATCACTTCGACCGCTTACCTGCCACAATCCCGTCAGTCCGGGCGTAATGGAAAGCCGACGCCTGTAATGCGGATTGTACTGTTCAAATTCCGCGATCGTCGGAGGTCTGGTTCCCACCAGACTCATATCGCCCTTTAAGACATTCCAAAATTGCGGAAGCTCATCGATGCTCGTTCTCCGGATAAACTTTCCGACCTTTGTGATCCTCGGATCGTTTTCCATCTTAAACATGGGGCCTTCCATTTCATTGTTTTTCATTAACTCTTTCAGCCCGTCCTGCGCGTTTACGTACATGGAACGGAATTTATAGAGTTTGAAATGCCGCCCGTTTCTCCCTATCCTCTCCTGCGCGAAAAAGACCGGTCCCCGGGAATCGATCTTGATCGCCAGTGCCACAAAGGGAAAGAGGATCGCCGTTATCAGCAGTCCCACGATACTTCCAACGATATCCGTAAAGCGCTTGATCAGCAGTCTCCTGTAATCCAGGTTCTGTAAAGAGAAGGAAACCACGGAAAATCCCGCAAAATTGCCTGCCTCTTTTCCCTCAAGATTTAACTCCTCCAGCTCAATGTTGTAGTGACACAACACGCCCATGGCTTCAAATTCCAGGATGATCTCTTTGACAAATTCCATATCATCTCTGGGAAGGGAAATAAATACCCGGTCGATGATCTCGGTCGTGCTTTTCTCGATCAGATCCTCCCTGCCGCATACTACCGGAACACCCGATATCTTCTCACCTGTCATATCGCGATCGACGATCGCCACACTCGTGAGTTCGTAATTCCAGTGTTTCCATTCCTGAATACGCTTTACGACCTTTTCAGCCTGATCCGCCTGTGTGATCACCATCAGCTTGTCACTGTTGATGCTCTTACGATAGTGTTTTAACATAAACTCCTTAAACAATAAATGGAGTGAATACAGCACCACCGTATTGATCAGGAAGAAATAACCGAAAACCAGTCGGGACAGATCGTAGATCGCATGTCCCAGATACAGTCCGATAACACCGAAAAGCGTGATCATGACCGTATACTTCGAAACAGCTATAAATTCCCGATAATACCCTCTTTCAAAGAAATCCCTGTTCCAATCCGTCATCGTAGAGTAGATCATTCCGATCGCCAGAAGAATCCCGCCGTAAAGGATATATGTACTCCGGTAACCATCCAGTTCAAAATTACCGAAACGCAAAAGAAGAGCCAGCAGATAGGAAAACAATGTGCCCGCCGTTTCAATAATGATCAGACTATATGTTTTTACAACTTTACTCTTACGATAAATCTCATTCATGTAACTGATCCTTTTATCATTTCCGGATGACGTTATAAGCCTTCTCAAATGAGGAGATCACCTTGTACAGACCATACCCCGTTATAAAGGAACGCATCCTTATCTTCTTTCCAAGCGGCCATTTCTCCTTAACGAAACGTTCCCTGTAGACACGACGAAACCACTCCTTTATAATCCGTCGCCCCTCCTTTTCTTCACATCGTTCGTAGAATTCGATTGCGGAACGCATTCCCTTATTCAGTTCCAGAAGATAGAGGTCTTTTTCCCCTTTCTCCAGATAGAAATCCTGCCGCTGCGCAGCCGATTCCAAAACCGGGAGATAATTGCGGTTTCCGTTCTTTTTCATGATGCTGTTTTTGCGCTGTCTGTAATAATAAAGCGGCAAAAACACCCAGGCGCAATCACCTGCCTCATATATGTACCGGTACGTGGTAAAGCCGTCTTCAAAGATCTTTCCCTTGGGATAACGGATCCCGGACGCAAACAGCTCTCTGTGATAGATCTTATTCCATGCCACCATACAAAAGCTCACGGTCCCCATGCGATAGAAAAGCTCTTCCGTCTCTTTTGCGGAATGAACCGATACCTCTTCCCATCTATCTGTCTTATAGGACTCATCTTTTGTGACTGCCGTATCACGATAAGCATCCGGATTACCCGATTCATCCGTCTCCACAAAGTCGCATAAAACCATGCGAACCTTCTTTTCCCTTGCGGTTTCATACAATACCCGGATCATGTCCTTATGGATCACGTCATCCGAATCCACAAATACGATCCACTCGCCCGTACTGTTTTCAATCCCGACATTACGCGCTTCGGACAGACCGCCATTGGCTTTATGGATCACGCGGATCCTTTTATCCTTTTTTTCATACTCATCGCATATGCCGCCGCCGTTATCCGTGGATCCGTCATCTACCAGCACGATCTCCAGATTTTCATATGTCTGAGCAAGGATACTCTCAAGACATTCCGCCAGATAGGGTTCTACGTTATAGACCGGTACGATCACACTGATCCGTTGTCTCTCCTCGTTCATCCCATCCCCTCATCCTTTTGTTATCGTTAATACTGCCCCAGGATCTTACGTATCCCGCGTCCGATCCTGGCCATGCGATATCTCCTTCCGGCTCTCCTGCACAGATCATCCAGTTCCTTTTTTGCAGACGCCGTATGCTCAAAAAATGCCAGAGCAGGTTGAAGATCTAACTTTACCGCCATGTCATAGAAAGCGCCGAGGTTTTCCATCGTCACATTTTCCGACTGCTGCCGCATCGTTAAGATCTCCGGATAATGTCTCGTCTCGGAGACTGCTGCCGTGTCCGGAGAAATCTGCAGTTCGATTGCATATCCCAGAATATTCGAAGCCGCCTTCTTTAACTCATCGATCCCGTTCCATGAAGACGCGGGACTCTGGCGGTAGGCTAAAAGTATATCCGGAAGATAGTACATCTTTCCATACTGAAACAGCCAGAAAACAATATTATTATCGTCAAACATCCCCCTTAAGGCTCCCTTGGGCGTATGCTCTCTGTAGAGATTCCGAAACATCACCGCATTCGCCTGGATATACATTATTTTCCAGTACTCCGGAAAGGATATGACCCTTTCCTTTTTAGCCCTGCATAACGGCGTTTTGTTCTCTTCGCTGTAATATAACCATACATTGTGCGCGCACATGCTGCATTCCGGATGCTTATCCAACGCATTCACCTGGCGTCTCAGCTTATTCGGGTCAGTATAAAAATCATCACCGTCTAAGAAAATACAATACTCTCCGCTTGCTCTCTCCAGCAGTTCCAGACGGTTATCCGAAGACCGCTCCACTCTGTGATAGGCAACTTCCGGATCGCGTTCACGCACAAAGAGCGATATTTCCGGATGTTTTTTTTCATAAGCGGAAACAATCTCAGCCGTACGGTCGCTTGACCCGTCATCTCCCACCAGTATCTCCATCTCGAAATCAATCTCCTGCATCAGGACGGAATCAAGGGTTTGTTCCACATATTCCTCACACTGATAAGTTGTGATCAGGACGCTTAATTTCTTCATACGTCTGTCCTCTCTGCCTGTTTCCCTTACTTCTTTTGAAGATCGTGAACAGACGGGATTTTTTTGCATCCCGGAATTTTCCTGAGTGCGTGAAAGATTGCCCGAACGCGTTTTCCGTTGTTATCCCAATTGCCTTCCGGTTTCCGGTAGGATGCCCCGGTTTCGTTCGCCACTTCCTTAATGATCTGCGGCCAGCGCGCTAAAACCTTTTCCGGTAAAAAGGCAGTCCTTGCAAAATCAGCAGCCGCTTCCGAAAAACGCCGGTTCATATCTTCGTCCGTAAGCAGCAAAAGTAAGGTCTTTTCCAGATCCTCCATACGGGAATACAAAAGTCCTGTCTCTTTATCCCGCACGGTATCCACCAGTCCGTTTTTTCTGCGGCTGATGACCGGCACTCCGCAGGATTCCATTTCGATCGCAACCAGGCAAAACGTCTCCGTTGCCATCGGGTTTGCCACGCCTGCATATGTATTCTTAAATACGTCGTATTTCTCTTCTCCGAGGATTCCGTGAAAAACGACCGTATCAAGGATCTTACCGTTTTCATCCGTGATCCCTTTTAAGATCCTCTCTTCATAATCCTCCTGTGCTAACCCGTACTTTCCCATGACCTTATCCGGCTCATAGAGTCTTCCGGTTCCGATCACATGCAGTCTGGCTTCGGGAACCTGTCGTACGATATTTTTCCATATATCCGAGAGATAATGGAAGTTTTTATCGGGAACCAGGCTTCCCATAAACGTGACCCACTTCTCACCGGTCTTTTGTATTTCCTCTTCTTTGCGAACCAGATCGCTTGAAGGCGGCACAAACGGATTGATCACATAATCCATCTTTTCTATGATCGGATCGTCGATATAATAGTCATACATCTCCCGACAGACCGCGATCACGCGCCGAACATTCTCCTCAATGCGAAACATACGGATCTCTTCATACGTCAGGCGGTTATGCATCCAGAACAGAAAATAAAACGGCTGTTTCCGGCATAGGTCATATACTTCCGGCGTCTGATGATTTCTCATCAAAACTACCTTTATATCTTCTTTGCGGATAGCCTCAAAAGCCTCCTCTTCATCCCTTACATAAAAGGATTGGGCACAGGGAAGTTTTACATCCTGAAGCCTGTACACATACAGATCGATCTCCGGATCCTTTTCCAGATAATCGATGACCTGCATAAAACAAAAAGCCGTCCCGCCGACTCCGGGATTTCCTTTTTCGGGGTGTGTCAGATCCATTTGCGAGGTTTCGGCTTCCTGAAAAAGAATCGCAAGTTTATTCATCCGCCCTACCTCTTTGCCCTGTAAAAAACTCCCGCGCCTCCGACGGTGAAAAGATTCCTTCATTCCTTCCGTTTTCTTTATATTCCGAAGAGATCATATGATCGATAACACAGACAAGATCCTCCGGAGTTAAGAGCCTTTTCTCCGGTGCGTTTAACGCAGACATCTCTTTGATCCTGGGATCCAGTTCTTTTAAGAATTTCGTATCCATCATCTCCGGAGAAACGGCATTGATCTTTAAAGTATCGGAACCGAACTCCGCTGCCACCGCTTTCATCGCGCCAAGCAGGGCATATTTCCCCGTAACATAATCCACCATAAACTTCGGCGGGAGCTCTTCTTTTACATAGGCGGTAAGCATTACCAGTACCCTTGCGTCTTCTAAACGCTTCATCTTCGGAAGGAGCTCCTTCATCAAAGATAAAAAACCTGCCGCTCCTACGCATACCGCCCCATCCAGGCGTTCCCTGTCAAATTCCTTAAGGCGCATATAGCGAAACGTCTCCGCCGGAAAATACAAAACCGCCTCCGGTATCACATCCTCGTTAAAAAGAAACTGAAGAATGATTTGCGTCCCCTCTTCTTTTGTAAGATCAGCGGACACCAAAAGAAGCCTTATCTCCGGGTAACATTCCGCTATAGAAGATAAAGCATCGTCATGACTGTGATAGTGCGCGACTACCGTAACATTCTCTTTTTTTTCTCTTCTGCAACGCTCTCCGAGGTTCTCCAGCCAAGCCAGTGCCACATCGGAAGACGCACCGATCACCAGATACCGTTCCTTAAGCGAAGCCCTGCACTCTTCCATTTCCTTTCCCCCAGATCGGAAGAGCGTCGTGTAGGGAAAGAG
>CALDIE010000166.1 GCA_937901625.1 uncultured Lachnospiraceae bacterium | reverse complement strand
GGCTCATGAAGCACTATATTGAACATTATTTGTGATGTCTCTCCACAAACTTGCGGATCCTGCCGATTGCCTCTTTGAGCTCATCGAGCGAATACGCATAGGATACTCTTATAAAGCCTTCGCCACATTCTCCGAACGCGGTTCCGGGAACGACGGCGAGTTTCTCTTCAGCCAGCAGTTTATTCGCGAACTCATCCGATGTCATTCCCGTGATGGTAATGTTCGGGAATACATAAAATGCGCCAAGCGGCTCGAAGCATTTAAGGCCCATATCGTTGAACTCTTTTATGAGGAAGCGCCTTCTCTGGTTATAAGCCTCTCTCATTCTGGCGATATCGTCATCACCGTTCTTGAGCGCCTCAACACCTGCATACTGGCTGGTAGTAGGCGCGCACATGATGGCGTATTGATGGAGCTTGAGCATCTGCGGAACAATGGTCTCAGGTCCGACTGCGAATCCAAGTCTCCATCCGGTCATCGCATAGCTTTTGGAAAGTCCGTTAACAGTGATCGTTCTTTTATAGATCTCATCATTCAGGGAAGCTATGCTGGTATGACCCTCCTTGCTGTAGAAAAGATTCTCATAGATCTCGTCAGCAACAACATAGATATCATGCTTTACAACGAAATCAGCGATCTTCTCCAGCTCCTCATCACCGATCGATCCGATCACCATATATACCGTAGCCGTACGGATGATCGGCTCCTCATCCTCCTTTAAAAACTGGATGCACTGAACCGCGGAATCCGCTCTCTGGTCATACTGTCCGGGCAGATACTCCACTCCAAATACCCTTGCATCCTCCGGGATGTCGATCTTTTCAAGGTACAGATCATCTACGGGAGGCTCCGAAAAGACGGTATGGCACGCTCTTTCAAACGTATCGTCAGAGATATTCTCAACATCGTATCGGATAAAGACCCTGACATCCCGGATCCCTTCAATCCCGAGATATCCTCTGATCTCTTCTTTCAATTCTCTTGCCTTCCCCGCATACTCCGGTTTTTTCTCAACATAAATTCGCTTTACGCCGCTCATTTTTACCCTTTCTGCCGCCGTTTTCGACGACTCTCCTCTTTAAATCAAAGTGCCTTTATTATACTGTCTTTCCAATTTCTTGTAAACATCACACGCATCCTACATCAGCTGCCGCATCAGCTCGGTAGCCTCTTCGTATTCAAATTCACCGATCGACTTTTTGATCTCCAGCAATTGTTTCCGGATGCTCTCCTCAAGCGGATAGGTTAGGAGGTTATCCACCTTTCTCTCCGCTTCGCTCTGCTCCAGAAGATCCAGACTTCCCTGTAAAGAACGCATCATATTACTGAATTCCTCCCAGGTTAACTGTTCTTCTCTGATCTGGTGGATCTCTTCACGCAACATTCCCATCTCGTTTAAGAAATCCCGGATATTTCCAAGCATCTTCTCATACTGCTCCACCAGAAATCCGCCCTCTCTGCGGATCAAGTCGATCTTACCGTCCCGGCCGGCATACTCCTGCAGCCGGGCAAGTTCAGAGAGCTGCGCCGCGCCGATCCCGGCCATCAGTCCTTTCAGCGCATGCACCTCATAGACGTACTGTCGGTAATTCTGTGCCTGCAGGCAGTCCTTTATCCTCTGCACATGACCTTTTCCGTCATCACAGATATACTTTAAGATCTGCAAGTAACGGCCTTTATCTTTGCCGTAATTCCTAAGGCCCGCTTCCACGTCCACACCGGGCAGCCGGATCTCTACGGAAGAGTAATCCGTCTCTTCTTCATACTTCTCCACATAGTGGATGATCTCCGCCGGCAAAAATCTCTTCAGCACCGCCTCCATGGCCGAGAGTTCGATCGGTTTGGAAATATATTCCTGAAATCCGTTTTGCAAAAACATCTCTCTCGTTCCCCGTATGGCGTTAGCCGTAAGGGCAATGATCGTAATATTGCGGATATACGGTTCTGACATGGCACGGATCTTATGCGTCGTCTCTATACCGTCCATATCCGGCATCATCTGATCCATAAGGACCATGTGGTAATTGTTTTTCTTTAACTTCTCGATGCATTCCTTTCCGCTCATGGCCGTATCAACTCTCACCTGATACATATTTAAGATGCCCTGTGCCACCTTGATATTGGTGATGTTATCATCCACCACCAGAACCTTGGCAAGCGGAGCGATAAAGGTCTTTCTCTCATGCTCTCTTTGTGCCGGAAGCTCTAAGTAGTCATAGTTTCCGATCGGCGTTTCGTCCGCGATCGTCTGGAAATAATGGAAATAGAATACACTGCCGATACCGTAGGTACTCTTAACACTGATCTGTCCGCCCATAGATTCCACCAGACGCTTACAGATGGCAAGTCCCAGTCCCGTTCCTTCGATCGTCCTGTTTTTGATCATGTCCGCTCTCTGGAAACTGTCAAACAATGTGGGGATGCTTTCTTCTTTGATACCGCATCCCGTATCCTCCACGGATACCTTTACCATTGCATGCGTATCATGTTTTTCCCAATCCACATTGACGCGGATGTAACCTCTTTTTGTATATTTTGCGGCGTTCGTTAAGATATTTGTAAAGATCTGCCGTACATGCGTCTCATCTCCAAGGAATGCCGAAGGAACGCTCTCCTTTACGTGAACGATCAGCTCTACATTCTTATTTTCCAGTTTCATGCTGATCATATTGCAGATATCTTTTAAAACGAGTCCTAAATTATACTCTTCTTCCGCCATCTCCATCTTGCCGGTCTCAATCTTGGAGAAGTCCAGGATACCGTTGATCAGCGACAGCAGGCTGTTGCTGGCATTGCGGATATTATTCGCGTTTTCCTCTACATGACTGTTGATATTATCATTTAATATCAGTTCCGTCATACCGATAATGGCATTCATGGGAGTACGGATCTCGTGGCTCATATTCGCCAGAAATACCGTCTTTGCGTCATTTGCTTTTTCCGCTTCCTCCTTTAACTCTATCAGGCGCTGGGTGAATTCATGTTCCTCTGTCTTATCAAATATCCAGATCGTCGTTCCCTTGTATGTATCGAGGTCATAAAACGGTACCAGCGAAATCTGATACAGACGTCCATCCGCCTCAATTTCCTGTTTGTCACTGTCCTTTAACTTCTGGACGATCCCATCCTGTGTCGCCTCATAATTTAATTCAGGGAAGATCGTTTTGGATCTTTCGTTGATAAAAAGAATACGATCCAGGGAATCGATCACCACGAATCCCTCTTCTATGGTCTCTATGATATCGTCTCTGGCCATCTGCATGGAGTCAAACATCCTCCACTTCCTGACTACAAACCACACCGCAAACCAGGTCGCTAAAACAGTCAGGGCCGATATCGCAAAACCGTAGCGCGGAATAAACAGACCGATCACATTGCCGGTGATCGGCGCCATGTTTAAGTATGCCAGATGGGCGCATCCTTTATTGGTTTCCAAAAGGGTATTTTTATAATTCTGATAGGTGATATACAGACCGAAGGCTCCGATAAAAGCCATGATCAGCACATGAATATACTGCGGCGCTCCGTAGAGATAATCGGTTTGCGCCAAAGATTTGTTTTGCGCAAGAAAATAGTGTAAGCCGATACGCTCGCCGAAGAAGACCGCAAAAGTATGAATGCATCCGTATAACAGGATCGGAACATTGATCGAATCCGGAATTTCCACCCAGCAGGAACGAATGGAAAAAAACGCCAACGCGATCACAAAGCCGCAGATTCCCACACTCTCTATTCTCGCGGCAAGCATAAGTCCTTCTGTACCTTTTGATATCAGGTGGCTTACAAAAGCGATCACCGTCAGAGACGCAAAGATCCCAAGGAAATTCAATCCCCTCACAATAACGGAATATCCCCCCCGGTTGATCTGATACATCATAACCGGGATTCCAATGATTCCAATGAGTGCCATGGTCCAAAAAACAATCATCATATACGTTTTCCCCGACTTCCCGCTTTTTTCTCTTTATACAATAATGACCACCGTTTTCACGATGGTCACTGCGATCCAACTTTTACGGGGACGGATCACTCCAATCCCAACTGGTTCCATTTATCTGCGGGAACCAATGCGATATATGTCTTTCCGGTATTCAACTGAACCAGCTCACCGTTTTCCGCAATGGAATAAACCGTCAGACCGTCTTCCGCAAGCTTGCTCCAACCGATGGGAACTGCGTGACCGTTTTTGATCAAATATCCATCCATACCCTTATCGATCACGTTATAGATCAGATATCCGTTCTCATCGAGCTGCGTATAGGTACACTTCTGAAGAATAACATTCTCAAAAGATAACTGCAGATTATTGTGAAGCGGATCCACATGTGCGGATCCGTACTCATAATAATCATACTTTCCGGTTTCCGTGTTGTAACGAAGCTCGGAACCGTTATGAGGGAACGGCAAGTCAATATAGGTACATTCAAAGGAAGACTTGTATTCCGTTAAGTCCGTATCATACAAAGAGAACTGGAAGTGATTGCCGGGGAAGTGAGAATTGTAAGTGGTGGTGTATCCGGCATCCGCGATTCTCTGTCCGAGACCGGAATAACTTCTGCCGGTCGTAGGATTGTTGTATGTGTTATATGTGATATACTCCGTAAACTCTGTGGACTTACCGTTACTGAATCTCGCAAATCCGCCGCTTAAGCTGTTGGTGTAACTCTTCGCAAGATAGTTATCGATATAGAAAGGACCTCCGTCATGACAAATGATCGCATTATACTCGGCTGCGATCATAAAGTTGGTCGGTCTTGCGCTTCGGATACTACCGAACTGCTCGATCGAACCCCAGTCCTTGACAATAGCCATGAATCTGGTCACATAGTCGTTCTTTGTACTGTTCACGATCTCATATACAATATCCGCTTCCGTCAATCCGTAATGCGGCAAGGCTATCTTCTCATTATCCACCATAACCGCGATCGGTCTCTGATCGGCAATGGACTCATCGATCCACTCATTTGTCAGCTCGCTTCGAACCATCCCTTCTCTGGATTCCTCGATCTCCGGCACCTCCGTTGCCTCCGGCTGCTCCGGCACTTCAGATATCGTCACAGACTGACTGTCCTGATTCAGATCGATATCCAGTACTTCTCTTCCCTCACCGGATGTATTACTGTCAGTCCCGCCGGTTGTGCCGTTTCCTCCGGTCTTATCCGAACATCCCGCAATACTCATAGACGCAAGCATGGTTGCCGTCAGGATTGCCGCAATTCTCTTATGCACTCTCTTCACTTTTTCACCCTCACATTTCTTAAAGATAGGTTATCCCCCCGTATTATACCATAACTGAACGGACGGACAACATAAATTTACATAACATCATAACATAACGTTCGCCTTTTTTGTAGTCAAAAAGCGATCTTCTGTCCGGATGCATGTATCATCTCACATCATATTAATGCGGGGTCGATCATTTTATTGCATAATTTTACTTTATATTTTTATGATGTTATGACCTTTTGACCCTAACATCATTTTATTTCATATTGCCTTTAATATGTCCTCCAATACCGGTGCCATATGCTCATCCGACAAACCAAAGTCCATCTCTTTGTAAGACCAGGCTGCCCTTGAAATATCATACCGGTCAAAGCATGCGCAGATCATCTTATACCATGCAAGCGCATCCTGCGGCACAGCCAGGTCGATCACTCCGAATTCTCCGCAATAGAGATCCACCTTCCGCTCTCTTGCAACCCGCACGGCTTCCTTTACCAGGTTTTCAAAATATTCCTCACCAAGGACTTTATCCTGCTCATATCCATCCATCCCCGCATCAAAGCCCGGGATATTTTCTTTCGTGCATTTAACGTATTCCCCGTAGGTGGATGCAAAAGGCATACGGAAATCGTGATCCATCCCGTCTACCCAGTACGCACCCTGATGCGTAAAGATCAACGGCTCATAACAGTGAAAGTTGTAGACGATATTCGCGTCATAAGGAAGTTCCAGATCCTTCAACGCTTCGATACTGTTGTTGTGATACCCGCCGATCAGGATCTTGATCGTAGGCGCGATCTTTCGTATCCGCTCCACACAGATATGGGAAATGCGATTCCACCTCTCGCAATACTTCTTTTTAGTCACCTCATTAAGGAGTTCAAAGGCAAGCCGGTCGCTGTACTGACCGAATCGTTTTGCAAACTCTTCCCACAGTCTGTAGAAACGCTCCTGATAATCCTTTCTGTCAAAGAATCCTTCCTCCGCTTCCCCGCTGTCAAAGCTGTACCCAAAGGTCTTATGCAGATCAAGAACCATATTTAATCCGTATTTTCCCGCCCATGCAATAGTCTTTTCTATATATGCAAATCCGTCTTCCTTATAGTTTCCGTCTTTATCTTCCACCAGATTGTAATCCACCGGCACACGGATGTGATCCATCCCCCAGCTTTTGATCTTTTCAATGTCACTCTCGACGATAAATGTATCATAGCGCTCTTTCGTATGATCACACTGTGAAAACCATCCCCCGAGATTTACTCCATGCTTATAACCTTTCATACTGCTTTACCTCCTCTTAAATAAACCGCATTTTGACAAATCGTTTGACAACTACAAATGCCAAACTTCCGTTCTGTTCTTCGTTTATATCACATCGTAAAAAGCAGGTCAATATGAAAAGAAAAAGCCTTGAAACCTCTGTAAAATCAACAAAAAAGGAACTCAGTTTTCTTCCTGAGTTCCCAAGCAGGGGCGGAAGGAGTCGAACCCTCATCGACGGTTTTGGAGACCGCTGTTAAACCGCTTAACTACACCCCTATATTCAACAAGGGGTATCTTATCATTTTTTTCACTGTATGGCAAGTTGTTTTTTTCGATCATTCCTCCAGTTTTTCCGTCAGGTCCGCCCATTCCTCCATATAGTCATCGACCGTACTCTTCTTTTCATCCAGGAGAGCCTGTAACTCTCCCAGTTTTACATAGTCACTGGCATTTGCCGGATCCGCTATTTGTGCTTCCATCTTTTTGATCTCTTCTTCCGCCTGCTCCATCAGCTCCTCCAGGCGAAGGACTCTTCTTTCCATTTTGGAGCGTTCCTTTCCGGGGTTATTGGATAATCCGGA
The DNA here is from genome assembly GCA_937901625.1 of uncultured Lachnospiraceae bacterium. Taxonomy (GTDB): domain Bacteria; phylum Bacillota; class Clostridia; order Lachnospirales; family Lachnospiraceae; genus NK4A136. Next base: position 288 of record CALDIE010000166.1, on the reverse strand, counting down.
AGATGATTTTTTCTTAGATTCACTTTCTTTATCGGATGCCTGCCCCTCCGATACGGAAGTTGTGTTGATCCTAAGCGCGTTGGAAGACGCATCCACCTTTTCCCGACCGTATTTCTCCTCATAGGCTTCGTAGCCAAATGGAAAATACTCCACGCCTTCAGGTCTGAAGATCAGCAGTTTATCCGCTACCTGTTTGATAAAATACCGGTCATGCGAAACATACAGCACCGTTCCCTCATAGGTCAACAAAGCCTGTCCCAAAATCTCCTTGGATTCCATGTCCAAGTG
>CALDIE010000165.1 GCA_937901625.1 uncultured Lachnospiraceae bacterium | reverse complement strand
TTCCCTACACGACGCTCTTCCGATCTATATCAGCGATTTCCAGGATTCCCTTAGCTTCTACACAAAAACTTAGGATTCTATCCTCGATACTATCACCACTGTTGCTTTTATTTACTGGTGCATCGACTGGTGCATCGACTGGTGCATCGACTGGTGCATCAACTGGTGCATCAACTGGTGCATTACTATTATTATCAAGTCTTTCATAAGGTATTGTTACGGTAATACTGTTTTCTCTGAAATCCACACACTCTTTACCATATTCCTCAACAATCCTTGGAACACCTCTGCCTGTATGTTCTGTAATATGAAGCTGGATAAAGATTTTTGACAAATCCGGATTCACGGGTACTGACTCACCTGCAAAGAAACCCTCCAATGTCTGCTTTGGAGGAAGTTTCCCTCTTGAAAGAATCTCCAGCCGGTTTCTGAATCCGGTAAACATCGGAGCATTACCATCAACCCATTGATTGTGAACAAACGCATTTATAACCGTTTCTCTATAAGCATCCGAATTAAACAGCATTATTTCTTTTCGTTCAACTACCCGGTTTCTCTCATCTGCCTGTGGAATATTCAGAACCTCTCCATACTCAAGAACCTTATCCAGGGCATACAAAATGCAAGTATAACCAAATTCTTTTGTTGAATACATAGTGGACGTCTTAGTGTCACCTGCAAACAAGGTAAAACCAATATGAATACGACAATCATCTGACAACAACTGTGCCAGAATGTTATATTTTCCATTCTCTGTAAGCAAACCAAGGTTCTTTTTAAATGTACGCCTGTTAAGTTTCACTCCTTTTGATTCATAGTAAACAAATAGTTTATCAAAGGTAAGATCCTGATATTGTGATTCCGTGTTAGAAATGGACGGATACCCATTTCTAAGAGCAAAAAACAACTGGGATTCACGCTCAGGATATTTGGATAAACGTTCTTTGCTCGATCCAATGCGAATAAATCTTATCTCCTGAAAAGCAAGTGGTGCCTTATATGCTGTCGGCACTACAAGAACTATAATTCTTTTTCCATCTATTGATATTTCATTAAAATCAAACCCTATATCATATGACATCTGCCGTGCAAGATAATGTTTTAACGGCTCACTGCTTTTATTGTCGACATCGGCATTATAATTAAAATTGGTTCCCAATATCTCGTGTGTCTTGTTATGGATTCCCCAGATAACATAGCCATATGGTTGTCCCTCAAGTGCCGCCGAATTAGAAATAGCGGAAATATATCCACCGATATCGTCAGGCTTTAGAATATTCATCTTGAATTCAAACCACTCTTCCTCCTGATCCCGTTCAGCAAGATCAAGGACAATTTTTTTTAAATCCAAGTCAAACTTCATTACATAGCCTCCAATACATCTTTCTGATTTATTACAAAATAAACCAATATATAGGATACCATAAAAAAGCCGTTTTTTTCAATCCGACAGCCACAGTTTATGTATTCTTAACTTCCAGTCTTTTTGACACTCAAATGATTAACAGCCAGTAACGTCCTTTGATTCATTCGTTACTGGCTGTCTGTTTTTATTCGGCCTCTGATTCTTTTTTGATAAACGCCATGATCTTCTTTACTGTACACTGACGATGTGGGGATTCATTCCCTCATACCAGTACATAAATCCCTTTACGGAGATTTCCTGTCCGAGTGCCAGACTCTCCACTGTCTTGTACACATCGGTATCCGCGCCGGTCAGATAGGACTCCACGGTAAAGGTATAGGTCTGTCCGTCTTTAGACACATTAAAGTACAGATCGCTTCCCTGCGTACCGGATCCGTCCCAGTTGTACAAAAAAGGTACTTCATTGCCGTCTGCGTCGATGCTGGGTTCAACCGTCAGACCGCTTGCGGTGAAATATATATTCTGATGAAGGATCAGATCTTCGGAGGAGAGCTCTTCGCTTAAGTCGACAGGCTCTGCCACATATGTACCATCCTCGATCTCAAAGCTTGCATCTATAATCTCAACTTCACCTGCCCACTCAGACTTATAACCGGTGACACGGATCTTCGTACCAACGCTTAAGCTCTCGTATTCCTCCTGAGAGCAGGGCATATTGTAAAGGAAGTATGCGCCGTCACCGTCCTGCGTATAGAAGGTTGCAACGCCAACACCTTCATTCTCCCACCATCCCTGCTTCGCCTGGATGTAGGTTTCCACTACCACCTCCGTATCAAGTTCCGCAGCGTTATACTCCGCATAGGTCATAACGCCTTCGGACTTTGCCGTGGTATCTTCCGCTGCTGCCGCCTCCTGCTGTGTTGTTCCGGTAGTTTCCATCGTCTGCGCATTATTCCCGCAGGCCGTTACCGCGAGCGCAAGCCCAAGTGTCATTACCAGATTCATTGCTTTTTTCATAATTATGTTCCTCCTTGTGAATATACCTCGATTCTTGATCGATAGGGAAATCATAACATGTTTTCTTTAAAACGCAAGAATCAATGTTTTTCTTTTTTGCGGTCCCTTATCCACAGGAGCGCAAGAGCCACCCATGCAACAGCCAGAAAAACCAGCAGGATCACGGAGGCTGTCGGCATTTTCCCGAAATCCTTTTGCCCGGCCTGACCGGTCTGATCCAGTCTGTACAGGGAATTCATCTTATCGTACAAAGCGTCTATATAGGCATCGTCCACTGTCTCTTTTCGTCTGACCGACTTTGTCACCGACTCGATCATCTGTCCGGCCGCGTCCCGAAGGGATGTCGATCCGTTAAAAACGGGTGTCACAAAGGTATCATCCACATGTTCCGTAAGAAGCTCTGACGCCAGGATCTTGACCTCATAATGCGCATTGTCATCTTCTCCGATACGGTCAAGATAATCCACATACGCCGCACTCTCCATGGCCTTTTTTGTCACCGGCACATACCCTTCCGTCTCCGCGTATGCCACCTGCACATCATTGGTTAAAAGATACTGCGCAAACAGCCAGGACGCCAGCACCTCCTGCGGGTCCTGCTTGTTAAAGATACAGACACTCGGTCCCTGCGAGATCATCTGTAGATGTTCCGTATCAAACTGCGGAACTGTTTTTACTGCGGTTTCAAAGTCTACGAACTTATCTTCACTGATATCCGACAAAGGTGCGTCGCTTCCCATCCATGTCGCACCTGCGGTGGAATCCACTGCAAAGATGCACTGCCCCGCATTCAGGAAATTGGCCGGATAGCTGGAAATCTTAAATGTGGAAAAGGCTCCCGTCCCCGCATGTTCCGCAACCGTATAAAGGATCTCCTTTGTCGTATCATTAAAGATCTCGATCGTCCCTTCTTCCGTTGAGTATCCCGCATCCTGCTGTCTTAGCATCTGGATCATCATATTATCCGTTGACTTATAGATAAAAGGGATCATCACTTTCTGTCCGTTGAGCATAAAGTTTCCCTCCGCATCTTTCGCCATGGCTGCTTCGGAAACCTCCCATACATAATCCCACGTCAATACTTCCGGGAGTTCGTACCCAAGTGCTTCCACATAGGTCTTATTGACATAGCAGGCCTCGGTCGAGCGCATATAGGGAATGGCGTAGTGGGCATCTCCGATCACACACTCCTCCAAAAAAGCATCCACCATCTCTTCTCTTTGAGGTCCGTCATAGCGCAGTTCACTTCCGCCAAAACCATAGCGGGGATCCTCAAAAAGCTTATCCAATGCAACCACCACTCCGTCGCCCGTCAGATAGGTCGCGATATGATCCGGGTAGGTGATACATACATTCGGTGCGGTATCGGTCGAGATATTGGTGATGACATCGTTATAGATCTTTCCGTAGTCTGTATACAGACGCATATTTACTTTGATATTCGGATAAATCTCTTCAAAAGAAGCTATCGCGTTTTCATAAATATTTGTCTGCGCTTTATTGGTATCATTCTTTGCCCAAAAAGTGATCTCGTACTGTCTCGACGTATCAAAGGATTCCGGTATTTCAAATTCCTTCCTTGCCCGGCTCCCGTGACAGCCACTTAAAAGAAAAGCTGCCGACAATAAAAATACCCCCAGTGCTCCGATCCGCTTCTTACGGGCACGATCCTTACCGTTTTTTATCTTCACAGTCTCCTTTATCGCGGTCTCTTTCTTTGCGGTCTTCTCCTCCTTACCCAAAAAACTCATCCCTTGGTACCTCCTCTCGATACCCCTGCCATGATCTTTTTTCTAAAGATCAGAAACAGGATGATCAGAGGCAGAGAGATCACCACCACCGCTGCCATCATGGCCGGGATATTCTCCCTTCCGAAGCCGTTCTCGCGTATCTCCTGAATCCCGTTGGAGACCAGAAAATACGAAGCATCGTCCGTGATCAGGCGCGGCCACACATAAGAGTTCCAGCACTCGATTACCTTTAAGATCACGATCGTTACGATCGTCGGCTGAGAAATGGGGATCATCACCCTGACCAGGTATTTAAAGTCCGATGTTCCATCTACTTTTGCCGCTTTGTAGAGTTCTTCCGGAATCTGTTCAAAATTCTCCTTCAACAGATAAATGTAAAAAACAGAGGTCACGGAAGGCAGGATCAGTCCGGGAAAACTGTTACGCATACCCCAGGCGGTGATGGTCACATAGTTGGTGATGACTACCAGCTCGCCGGGTATCATCATCAGGGAAAGAAACATCACAAAAAGGATATTTTTCCCTTTAAACTCCATCCTCGCGAAGGCAAAGGCCGCCGGAATGATAACTGCCATCATAAGGACTGTCGTAACCACGGTAAATATAAGCGTATTGAAAAAATACCGGCCGAGCGACACCGCCGTAAATGCGTCGATATAATTCTGTATCGTAGGGTTGGTCGCGATAAAACGGGGTACATACTCCGAATTATAAGAACTGTAACTCTTAACGGAAGTCAGTATCATCCAGTAAAAAGGAAACAGGACCAGAACCGCCCAAAAGGTAAGCCCGAGATACAGCAGGCTTTTCTTTACGCCGTTTCGGAACTTTGTTTTACGGGGAATACGACTGTAATCGGCTTTCACTTCGTCCATGTTCTGATCATCCTCTCTTAAAACAATTCGCTGTTCTTACTCAGCATCAGGTTGACGCAGGTAATGGTAAAGACAATGGCAAAAAGGATCAGCGCCGCAGCGGAAGCGTATGACGGATATCCGCCGCTGTCACCGTAGAGCATATCGTATATATATCCCACGATCGTATTCATCCCGGCCGCGTTCAGATCGGTTCCAAACAGCGCCACTTCATCGCTGTAGGCCTTAAAGGCTCCGATAAAACCGGTGATGACAAGATAGAAGATCATCGGTGCTATCATCGGGAGAGTGATCTTCGTAAAAATCCTCCGGGAAGAAGTCCCATCCACTCTTGCCGCCTTGTAATAATCCGGATTTACGGAAGCCAGCGCGCTCGTTAAGATCAGAATTTTAAACGGCATTACCACCCAGATCGTATAAAAGCACATCACAAACATCTTGGCCGGATACGGTCCGTCAATAAAATCCACGCTTGCTCCGCCGAAGGCTCTAATCAGCAGATTGATCAGTCCGTCGGAATACGGGGTTTTCTTAAACAAGATCATAAAGACCAGTCCCACTGCCAGCGTATTGGTCACATAGGGCAGAAAATAGATCGTCTGATACAGGTCTCTTAATGGCTTGATCGAACTCAGACCCAAAGAGATCAAAAGCGCGAGCGTCGTGGATATCGGAACGGTGATGATCACGATGATAAAGGTATTCTTTAAAGCCTGCGCAAAATAGGGATCATGCAATACATAAGCATAGTTGTACCACCCGATCCCGGAATAGGTCTGTGAAGAGAAATTATATCCCTGTTCAAAGGAATAGATCAGTACATCGATCAGCGGATATACCATAAACACCCCCAGAAAGAGGATGGACGGCAACAGGTAGAGCCACGCTTTCCATTGATTTTTCATCTAACCTCACCTCCGGTCATCGCCCGTTCTCAAAGGAAAGGACTTCCCCGCTGTCTTTGTCAAAAAGGAATACCTTATGCGGTTTCAGATCAAAGGATACCTTTCCGTCCCGGATCCCGGTCACATCATCCGCCTGTACGATCGAGCGGATCACCGGATTTTGGCAAAGGGGATGTGTCGAAACGATACTGTTATCCCTTCCCATGACTTCGAGAGCCGACATGGTACAGGTTAAGCGCCCGTTCTCTTTCGGGATAAATCCCTCCGGACGGATCCCGATGATCACTTCGCCATCCTTTATGCCTTTGACATCCAGAACATCTTCTTCCCCGATCCGTAAATGACCGTCTTTTACCACTCCGTCAAAGATGTTGATCGGCGGCGTCCCTAGGAATTTTGCTACAAACAGATTCACCGGATGATCGTATACCTCCTGGGGTTTTCCGATCTGCTGGATCACTCCGTCTTTCATCACAACGATACTGTCGGAGATACTCATCGCCTCCTCCTGATCATGCGTCACAAAGATCGTCGTGATCCCCGTACTTGTCTGGATCCTGCGGATCTCCTCTCTTGTCTGAAGACGCAGTCTTGCATCCAGATTGGAAAGCGGCTCATCCAGCAAAAGAACGCCCGGCATCTTTACCAGGGCTCTGGCGATCGCCACTCTCTGTTGCTGACCTCCCGAGAGCTCTCCCGGCCGGCGATCCATCAGTTCCGTGATCTGTACGAGCCCGGCCGCTTCCATCGCCTTCGCTTCCATCTCTTCTCTGGACAGTCTGGCGTCTCCCTTCAGGTTCTGTAAGGGAAAGATAATATTCTGCCTTACGGTCAGGTGCGGGTAAAGAGCATAATTTTGAAATACCATTCCCACGCCTCTTACTTCCGGCGCAAGCTCTGTCACATCCTCTTCACCAAAAAAGATCTTTCCGCCGCTGGGTTTTTCCAGACCGCAGATCAGGTTAAGCGTGGTGCTCTTTCCGCATCCGGAAGGTCCGAGCAGGCCGATCAGTTTTCCGTCCGGAATCTCAAAGGAAAAGTCGTTTACCGCGACCACATCCTCCTTCTTTTTATCCCGGTTCGGAAATCGCTTTGTCAGATGCTCAAGTACGATCTTCATATCCTTCCTTTCCGCTGTGTACAGCACGAATCTTTCATCAACTGTTTTTCTTCCATGTCACCGGCGAGAACAGCACGAGCAGCGGGAAGATCTCCAGTCTTCCCGCGATCATATCAAACATAAGCACGATCTTGGAAAAATCGGAATACAGGGCGAAGTTTTTCGTCGGGCCTACCATGGACAGGCCGGGACCGATGTTTCCGAGTGCCGAAGCCACCGCCGTAAAGTTGGTCGTAAAATCATAATTGTCCACACTCACAAGCAGGAGCGATATCACAAAGATAAAAAGATACGAGATCAAAAAGATGTTGGCGGAACGCAGGTGATTGTGCGGAAGCGGTTTTCCGTCCACCTTAATGACTTTTACCATTCTCGGATGACAGAGCTGACGTATCTCTTTGCGAACGGTCTTCATGTAGATACCAAGTCTGGAAATCTTGATACCGCCGCAGGTGCTTCCGGCACAACCTCCGGCAAACATTAACATCACCAGGATCGTCTTCGCCAACGACGGCCACTGATCAAAATCCACGGAAGAGAAACCGGCCGTCGTCATAATGGATCCCACCTGCAAAAAGGCCGCGCGGAAGCCCTCCTCCATACCATATCCGCCTATTTTTGTCAGGGTAAGAAGAATGACGATCACCGCGCCCCAGAAGATCAGGGAGTAGAGTAAAAACTCCTCCATCTTAAACGCGTCCTTAAACCGTCTGATCGCAAGGTAGAAATAGAAACTGTAATTGATACCCGAGAAAAACAGAAATACCGCAACCACGTATTGTACGGCGACAGGGTAAGCGCCAAGGGAAGTATTCCGTATACCGAAACCTCCTGTACTGGTCGTAGTAAAGGACGTACAGATCGAATCGAATACAGGCGCTCCCGCGATCACCATGCCAACGATCATAAGAGAAGTCAGGGCAAAGTAGATCGTATACAGATAAAACGCTGTCTTTTTAACCTTCGGCACCAGTTTCCCGACATTTACTCCCGGGCTCTCGGCTTTCATCAGATACAGATCCTGCCCTCCGGTGCTGGGGATCAACGCCAGCATAAAGACGATTACACCCATACCGCCGATCAGCTGGGTAAGACAACGCCAAAAGTTCATACAATTGGGAAGACATTCCACCTCCGGAAGGATAGACGCTCCCGTTGTCGTAAATCCGGATACGCACTCAAACAACGCGTCCGTAAAACGTGGAATGGCAGAGCTGAAATAAAAAGGCAGACTCCCCGCCACAGACATAACGATCCAGCTAAGAGCCGTCACAACAAAACTGTCCTTGGCATAGAAAGCGCTGTTTTCCGGTTTCATCCTGGTCAATAGTCCTCCTATGCAGGCGATCGCCACGCTGCAATAGAGAAAAATGATCCCGGACGGTTCCCGGTACCAAACCGCCACCAACAGCGGAAACAGCATCAAAACTGCCACCGTAAGCAGGACGTATCCGATAAAATAGAAGATCATCTTATAGTTCATAACTGTCCTTCCGTTTCCGTCCGTGATGGATCACAAAAGCATGCTTCCTTTCGGACGTTTTAGGTATCAGCGCAGGATATCCTTGATATCCCGCAGCCCTTTGTTGGTGGTAACCACGATAACCGTGTCACCGTTTAAGATCATATCCCGACCGCCGGGAGTAATGATCTTTCCTCTACGTACGATCGCGCAGATTAAGAGCTGGGGCTTTAATTTTAACTCCATTAACGGGGTATCGGTCACCTCCGATTCCTGTCGGATGATAAACTCCAACGCCTCCACCTTATTGTCGAGCATCCGGTAAAGTGTCTCGACATTACTTCCGAAGGAATTTTCCATCGCGCGCACATATTGCAGAATGGACTTGGCCGTAATCTCCTGAGGACTGACGACCGTACCGATGGGAAGTTCCCGGATCACTTCCTCAAAGGATACTTTATTGATCTTGGTCACTAACTTGGCTTCGCTGACTTTATTGGCAAAAAGACTTAATACAAGATTTTCCTCATCCAGTCCCGTCAACGCCACAAAAGCCTCCTGCTCCTGAATCCCTTCCTCCAAAAGAAGCCTTCTCTCCGAAGCGTTTCCGTGAATGACATTACAATCCGGCAGCTCCGCGGAAAGAAACTCGCATCGCTCCATATCCTGCTCAAGTATTTTTACATTGACAGAGTCCGCCACCAAATACTTCGCCAGATAATAAGCGATCATACCGCCGCCGGTGATCATCACGGATCGGATCGGTTTTGACTTTATACCGATGGCTTTCAAAACATCATGGATTTCCTTGGGCGGTACGATGATATACATATTATCACCGCCCTGCAGTTCCGTGTTACCGGAAGGGATGATGACTTCGGAAACCGTCCGCTCGCTGCTCTCTTCTTTTTTTCTTCTCTCCAGCGCGCAGATTAAGACATTGTGCTTGATCTTTGCGGCAAATTCAGAGACCGGCATCTTATGGATGGGAGAATCCACGGGAAGAGGGAGCTTGATCAGACTGACACGTCCCTTTGCAAAGGACATCAGATCCAACGCTCCGGGTACTTCGATCAGACCCGCGATGCTCTGCGCACAGGCCAACTCCGGATTGATCGCCATGGAGATCCCCATCTCTCCGGTCAAATACTGTACTTCCGCGTTGTACTCGGGGTTACGCACTCTCGCAATGGTACGGCATCCGCCGGTTCTCTTTGCCACCAGACAGCACAGAAGATTTACCTCATCGTAACCGGTTACCGCGATCAGAAGATCGCAGTCATCCACGCCTGCTTCCTTTTGCGTAACAAAAGTCGTTCCGTTTCCCTCCACTCCCTGGATATCCAGTTCGGAGAGCACACGCTCCACCTTCTCCGGGTTTGTGTCTATAATCGTAATGTCATGATTTTCTTCACTCAATTGCTGCGCAAGGGCAAAGCCTACCTTTCCACAGCCTACGATCACAATCTTCATCTTCTCCTCCATGCCGGATGTTTTTCAAGGCTCCGGCATAACACTCAAAAGGCACTGCAACCGGAGTCACAGTGCCCCTCTCATCTTATTCTGTCTCCATCTTGCGCTCTTTCATCACGCTCATGTAGGCCGGGCGAAGGATCTTGCCGGCACCGATGATCTCCTCCAGACGGTGGGCGCTCCAGCCCGCGATACGAGCGATCGCGAAAAGCGGCGTATAAAGCTCTGTCGGAATCCCCAACATATTATAAACAAATCCGCTGTAAAAGTCTACATTCGGGCTGACACCCTTGTAGATATGGCGATCGCCGGCGATCACCTCCGGCGCGATCTTTTCTATTGCCGAATAGAGCGCCAGATCCTCTTCGCAGTTTTTCTCAACCGCTAGCTTCTCCACATATCCCTTAAAGATCCGCTCTCTCGGATCGGATACGGAATAAACCGCATGGCCCATACCGTAGATCAGTCCCTTGTGGTCAAAGGCCTCGCCTCTTAATATCCGGGTTAAGTACGCGCGGATCTCATCCTCGTCCCTGTGATCCTTAACGTTTTCACGGATATCATCCATCATTTCCATAACCTTGATATTTGCGCCGCCGTGTTTGGGTCCCTTTAAGGAAGACATGGCCGCCGTAATGGTCGCATAGGTATCCGAACCGGAGGACGTTACCACTCTGGTAGTAAAGGTGGAGTTGTTACCGCCTCCATGCTCCATATGCAGCATAAGCGCCACATCCAGCACGTCCGCTTCCATCTTTGTATATGTCTTATCCGGCCGCAGCATCATCAAAAAGTTCTCTGCCGTGGATTTTCTCGGATTCGGTCTGTGGATATACATGCTCTCCAGATTCTCATAATGGTTGTACGCGTGGTACGCGTATACCGCCAGCATGGGGAAAATAGCCGTCAACATCATGCACTGTCTTAAGTTATCTTCGAGTGTCCCGGACAAAGCCTTGGGATCGTACGATGACAATGTTAAGATGGACCTGGCCATGCTGTTCATGATATCTTTTCCGGGCGCCTTCATGATGACATCCCTGGTAAAATTGGTCGGAAGGCTTCTGCTCTTAGCCAGGATACGGATAAAGTCCTTTGCCTCCTCTTCAAGCGGAAGATCTCCGAAAAGCAGAAGATAAGCCGTTTTCTCAAAGCCGAACCCTTCTCCCGCATAGGCCTTCACAAGTTCCTCCACATTGTAGCCGCGATACCAGAGTTCACCGTCACAGGGAACCCGCTTTCCGTCCTCGTCTTTGAAAGAAACGATTTTGGATATGTTGGTAAGTCCGGTCAGTACACCCTTTCCGTTTACGTCCCTGAGTCCTCGATTGACGCCGTATTTGGCAAAGAGATCATCCGATATGGTATCGTTCTCAATACATTTCCCCGCTAACTTTTCCGCATACTCCATAATGGTTGAATGATAAGCCATGTAAATTCCTCCTTAACTTTCTTGTCTAAAATATCATCGCGTTTTCGTTCCCGAGATATCCTGTCCCGAAGATATACAGGAAAATATCCGGTTGCAGCGAGCGGATCAATCCCTCCACATCTTCGTCTCCACTCATGTAACGCAGATCCAGCACATCGATCCTGCTGCAGCATAATGACAGGAACACCGAAACGGGAACCGCCTCGGAATCCCGTATGATCACCACTCTGGGACCGTCCGTGATCAAACGGTTTTCCAGAATGATATGATCTTCATCCCTGTTCAGATACGCGTAGTAGGCATAGTGGTCAAAACTGTACCCGTCCAGGTTTTCGTAAAATACAAAGGCATCTTCAAAACTTCCCTCTCTGTAAAGTCCCGAAGACGGTACCGTCATCGAAAGATCTGTTTCAAATTCCGGAAGCCACAATTCGTAATCGTCAAGTCCGGCATAGTAGCGTCCCGTCATCCTGCCCTGTGTTCCCAAAAAGACATCCTCATAGTTTCTTTGGATGTAGTTTGATTCATCAAGTGCCTCCGCTACACTCATCGGATATCCGAGATTCTCCAACTCCCGCGCGATAGCCCCGTATACCGTAAAAGCAGCCCTTGTATTCCAGTGATGATCCGTATGATAGAAATAATCATACCATAGTTCATCCGGTATCTCCTCATCCGCGGATCCGCCTTCCGATAAGGCTGCATCCGCTTCCGTTCCGGCTCTTGCCATGGCCTCTCTAAGAAGTATCTCTCTCGTATCCAGATATGGGATCCCGCTCTCTTTAAGATAAGCGATCATAGCTTCGTACTTATCCGGGGCAAAACTGTATACTCCCTCCGGTAAATCCTCTTTTCGGTATTCCTTTTCCGGCGCCTGGACATACAAAAAGTCCGCGCCGATCTCCCGCGCCAGCGCGTATGCCCTCGCGCTTCCTTCTTTCGCTGCCTCGATACTCTCCGCCTGATCGGCCATCGTGGCATATCCGTTGTCTAAAAGTGTTACATCCTCATAGACCGTATTGCCATATGCCACACGTTTTGAAAGGATACATTGGACTGCGCCCCAGGCATTGATCGCAGTATCTTCCACCGTCCCCAGCCTCTCCAGTCCCAGCCGTCGTCCGTCCTCTTCGTTTCCCAGAAGAAACTCAACCGCATTTACCGCCGTCAGGGAAAAAAGGATCACCAAAAACAGACCGGCAAGCACCCGCTTTTCATTATACCGTATTCGATTCAATTTTTCCTCAAATTTCATTCTGCAGCCTTTCCGTGCCATAAAATTTCTCAGTCAAAAAAATTCACCTGTCAGGAAAATTTTCTGATCGGAAATACTCTCTGATCGGAAATACTTTCTGATCAGAAATTGAAATAAATAAACGGTGAATAATTTCCCTTGATGATATAGATCAGGGAAAGCGCAAACAACATAAGCAATGCCACGGCCACAAGCTTCCTTCCGATCGTATATTCCGAAATCTTTTTTCGGACGGGAAGGCAAAAGAGACCCGCAGCCAGAAAGAAGGGGAGATTATCCTTCAGGATAAACCACGCTCCCGCATCCGTATAGGAAGGGTGGATCTTTCCGGACGCAAGCCCGAACATCATGGAGAAGTATCGCCCCGCCACGGACATATCGGGAGCCATAAACAGTGTCCACCCGATCACCACCGCGAAGAGGGTATAGAGATGTCCGGCCACCGGCAGGCTTTTTTTCTCTCTGCCGATCTTTAAAAGCCGTTCCGCGCTCAGTATTACAAAGTACCACAGCCCCCAGAAGATAAAATTCCAGCCGGCGCCGTGCCAGATCCCGGTTAAGAGCCAGACGATCAAAAGATTCCGAAAGATCTTCCACGAAGAGCAGCGGCTTCCACCCAGGGGAATATATACATAATCCCGAAACCAGCTGCTTAAGGAAATATGCCATCTGCGCCAGAATTCCGTAACGGAGGAGGAGATATACGGATGGTCAAAGTTTTCCTCAAATTCAAATCCGAACATCTTTCCCAGTCCGATCGCCATATCAGAGTATCCGGAAAAGTCATAGTAGATCCGAAGCGTATACGCAATAGAGCCAAGCCACGCCATGCCGGCACTTATCCTGTCTCCGGCAGCCACCCTCGTCAGGATCCTGTCCGCAAAGACGCTCATCGTATCCGCCAAAAGCACCTTTTTGGCCAGACCGATCAAAAATCGCTCAACGCCGTCCGAAAACAGTTCCGGACTCTCCTTCCTCTCCGTCATCTGCGAAGCGATCGACTCATAGCGCACGATCGGTCCGGCGATCAGTTGCGGAAACAGAGCGATATACAATCCGACATACATCGGATTCTTTTGCGCCCGGGCTTTTCCTCTGTAAACATCCACAAGATAGGACTGTGCCTGAAAGGTAAAAAAGGAGATTCCGATCGGGAGAGCCAGCCCAACGGCTTTCATCTCCACACCGGGGATCCGGTTAAAAACGGAAATGGTAAAATCCAGATATTTAAAGACGAACAAAACAGCAAAATTTACAATCGTTCCGGCAAGCAGTATCCTTCCCGCCATATGCCGCTTTTCCTCGATCCATCTGCCAAAGAGATAATTGCAGGTGATCGAAAACAGCAAAAGGAGGATATAGCGATGCTCCCCGTAGGCATAGAATCCCAGGCTTCCCAAAAGAAGGCAGAGATTCTGCGCCGTCCTGTTCTTTCGAAACGGAAGATAGTATAAAAAGAGCAGAAGCGGCAAAAAGAAAAACAAAAATATATTACTGGCAAAGACCATGTTTCAAACTCCCTCAGCGCTCTCTGGATATCTTTCCGTTTTCCACCCGGTAGACCATGTCGCACTTTTCTATGGTCTGCAGGCGGTGGGCGATGATTAAAAGTGTCTTCTCCCCTTGAAAACGGTTGATCGACTCCATGATCGCCGATTCCGTATCATTATCCAGCGCGCTTGTCGCCTCGTCTAAGATAAGCATCTCCGGATCTTCATAAAGCGCTCTCGCGATTCCGATCCTCTGACGCTGTCCCCCGGAAAGACGAACGCCTCTCTCTCCGATCCCCGTTTCCATCCCGTCGGGGAGACCTTTTACAAACTCATCCAGCTGCGCCTCTTTAAGCACTTCCCATATCCTCTCTTCCGATATCTCTTCATCGGGAATACCGAAAGCAACATTCTTTTTGATACTGTCATCGAGCATAAAGATCGTCTGCGGGATATAGCCCACATTCTTTAACCACCGGCGGTAATTTTCAGGCGCGAATACATCGGCTCCGTCCGCCTTAACACTCCCCTTTTGCATCTTTAACAGTCCTAAAAGCACATCCACGATCGTCGATTTGCCGGCGCCGGATACACCCACGATCCCGACACTGGCTCCCACGGGGATCGTGCACGCGGCGTGGTCAAAGATAAATACATCCGTCCCGGGATACTTGTACGTGATATTCTCCATCGTGATCTCTTTCTTTAAGGGGAGCTTTTCTTCCGGTGAGGAAAAATCGGTCATATCCGTATGATCCGTGTCGATCTCATCCTGAAGGTTATCCGATACCCCCATAAAGAAAGGTTCAAAGTAAGCGATATTATTGATCTGGTTGTTGATACGGTTGGCGCTTGGCATCAGGCGGACCACTGCGATCGCAAAGGCGCCGATGATCGCCATCATCTCCGTCATATTGCGTCCGGATAAGACGAGATAAAGCATGTAAAGCACCATGCCCGATACACAGACCGTTTCGATCAGCAGTCTGGGGATGTTGTTATAGAGGGTATATTTTTGCACAGCTCCCACATACCCTTTTCCGCACTTGATATATTCATCCACGAAATACTGTTCTCTTCCGCTGATCTTGACATCCTTGATGCCTGTCACCGTCTGGCTGATCCACTTAAACAGACCGCTGTAGAAGTTTTGGTTGTCCTCACCGGATTTGTGCATGATGGGCTTCAACCATATTTTGATCAGCAGAAGAGTCACCAAAAGAAGCGCGGAAATAATGATCGTCATCAGAGGATCCGCCACCAGCAGGACCACCGCCAGGCACAGGAATACGATCACCTCGGAAACTAACTGTAATAAGGAGAGGATCAGACCGTACATATTGTTTACATCCGATGTGATGCTTCTCTGGATGACCGCCGTATCCGCATTCAGAAAATACTCATAATCCCGGCGGATGTAATTCTTCATCATCCTCTCCGAAGTCCTGAACTGGTTGGTATATACAAAAGAATATAACAGTTTTTGCTGAAAGAACAGAAAGACATTCTTTAAGACAAACGCTGCGATCATGGCTAACATCACCACGATCGTAAACGTTCTTGGAGAGTCCATATGAAGCGAGTTATAAACTGCTGCCACATAATGATTGTTCGTTACCGATTCCGGATCCATCACCACGGTGATCACCGGGATGATGATGGAGATACTTGCCGTTTCCAGCATTGCTCCGATCAGCATCAGAAAAACCAGAAGAACCATAAAGCCCTTCTGCTTTCTGTCTAAGAGTAAATTCATCTTTTTCAGAATCTTTATCATAGCCTTCTCTCTTTCGCCGTTTAGATCTTCAGATCATGCCGATGGACCTCCGGCGCTTCGTAGCGATCCATGAAGTCATGCGATAAGCGGATCTTCTCATCCGCATAGGTGATCGCTCCCAATTCCGTATAGACGGATACAACCTTGTCAAAACGGATCCCTTCAAAGAAATTGAGCATCTCCATGGGTACCGTCGGATCAAACTGCGGGCATTTTGGATAGAGCTCTTTATAGTCCAGCGCATCCCTCGGATGCGGTTTTATAAACACAAGTGTCTCTTTCCCATCCTCTTCTTTTCCGTAGGTTTCAAGCAGATCGTCCATGATCTTCTTACGCGTATCGAGGTCGCAGAGAGGGTCGGAGAGAATCAGCACTGCCTTTCCTGTTCCCTTTTTTCTCGCTTCATTGATCATACGGATCTTTTCTTTGATCTCCTTTCTGTTTTCCACAAAGGCTTCCAGAAGGATTTCCTTATCTTCCGGCGTCAAGCGCTCATAAAGCGGTTTGCGCGGAACTTCACGATATTTTTTGTAATCATATTTTAAAACACTGCGGTCATTGATCTCCATATCGATGCAATACCTGGAGTATCCGTTTTCGATAAAGATCAGGTTTAACGACGCCATAAACGCCTTTAAACCAAAATGTCCCCGATTCGTCACCCGCGCTCCGTCGAGCGTCTTTAAGCAATCCAGACCGTCCTCAAGCGCATGGTAACGGATATGATTTTTATTTAAATAAACTCCGATCGGATCGGCATCACAGAATACATACACTTCTTTGTATTCCTTAAAATCCACCGGCACCCATTCTTTCTGGCACTGCGCGAACTTTTTGGTAAAACGGATCCGCCAAAACATATTGACCAGGATATTTCCGTGATCTTTCTTGTATTTTTCGAGCTCCGGAAAGAATTCCTCCCGCTTCTCGTCGTATTCGATCACGTCCTCAAAATATCCCTGCTTTTGCAAACGGCTTTTCAGTCCCGCAAAGTTATTGGACATCCTGCTCAAAACGACCGTAGCGCCGCCCTGCTTTTCCTTTGGGAGCGCCAGTTCTTTTAAGAAGGTGATGTAGACATGATAAAATGTATGGCATACGTAGATACGTTCTTTTCTGCTCATAAATCCTTACTTTCCGTTTCCTTTGATCCTCATCCACACGCCGTGCAGCCGGCGGACCGTACGCGGCGCCGGATAAAGGATCTTAAGATTTTTCCTGTCCCTTGCCGATAGGAACGGATTGGTATCGATCTCCTCCTTGGAACTTTTTAATCTCTCCTCCATCTGAAGATAGAAGGGATTATCTTTTCGCATCTCCTCTACCGGCACATGCAAAAAGAAGTCCAACGCCTGTACAAGAACAAAGCGCCTTGCCTTAACCTCCTGTGAGGGAAACTCTTCTTTTGCCATCCGCATCGCGGTATCCGCATTTCGCATCATCGCTTCGAAGCGGGCCTGTTCGTACTTTCCTCTGGTATTGCTCCCTCCCCGCA
Organism: uncultured Lachnospiraceae bacterium; assembly: GCA_937901625.1. Classification (GTDB taxonomy): domain Bacteria; phylum Bacillota; class Clostridia; order Lachnospirales; family Lachnospiraceae; genus NK4A136. Next base: position 15,874 of record CALDIE010000165.1, on the reverse strand, counting down.
GCTCAATATTATAACCTACTTTTCCTACCGTCACTATACTCTCAAATTCCGGGAACATCCGAAGGAGCAGTTCAAAGTCCTCGTTTAATTCCTTTTCCTTAAAACGGTACTTTTTGATCACCGGCGCGCGGAAAAGTTTTGTGCAAAACGAACTGTCTCCCACATGGAGCATCAGTTCCGAAAAATACTCCTCTTTCTGTAATAGAACCGTCTTTTGATCATCCCTCTGCGGCCCTTTGACCAGGTTTTTTTGCTCATCAAAGTCTCTGCTCATCACCTGCGCGATCCCGGCTTTCGGATACTCTTTTAGCGCCCTGTGCAGGGTCTCGTACATATCCTTCTGCGGCCAGTCGTCCGAATCAAGAAACCCGATGTACGCGCCCTCTGCCGCCTCGATCCCGCAATTTCTTGCCGAAGACGATCCGCCGTTTTTCTTATGGATCACACGGATCCGTTCATCTTCCCCCGCCATTTCATCACAGATCGCCGCGCTTTCGTCCGTGGAGCCGTCATCCACCAGGATGATCTCCAGATCCGTATAGCTCTGTTCCCGCACCGCGTTGATACAGCGCCTCAGATATTTTTCCACATTATAGATCGGAATGATCACACTGATCTTTTCTGTCACCGTTTCTCTCCCATTCTTTTCCTTATCCACCTTGCGTACAGACTCATTAACGGATATGGCCTTTTTGCCCTGATCAGTCCGAGATAACGGCAGGCTTTCTCCTTTTTGGGAAAAGCATTATGTTTATCATAATATCTGTATAAAAGCAACAGCCCCTTATCCTTTTCTTCGGGCAGATGCCAGATGCATACGGGGTTGCTTTCCGTATTGGTAGATACCAGGTAAAAATGATCCTCCGTCCAGTAACGGTAGATATAGGCTGTTGCCTCCGTAACGGGGTGTGACTCCTTATAGATCGCGGCAGCGATCGAAAGGATCAGCTCATCTCCGGATTTTTTATCCACCGAAAAAGCCTTTTCTTTCATCCTCTCATACACGGATCTGCAGATCTTTAAATAATCCGCCAGATCCTCCTGTCTTGCGCAGAGGAACTCTCCGCCGTAATGAACGATGTTTCGCTTCTCCTCCGGGTAGAGGGATCTATAGTCCTTTCTGATCTGCGCCCGATCCGGATGGTCATAGGAATGCCCCAGTCCAAAGAGCATCAGTCCGTGATCGGCTTCCTTCCAAAGTGACGCGTACGACTCCGTTGTATATGTGTCGGTATCCATCAAAAGGATACGCTCGACTCCCTCTTTCGCTGCCAGATATTCCAGCGCGCAGATTTTATAAAAAGCCAATGCCCACGGAAAATCCTTAGGCATCACATACGCGTCAAAGGGAACCGATAAGACCTCGATCTCCTCCCTTTGAAGGCGTTTCACAAAATCCTCCGGAAGATCACGGTTGGTCACAAGCACTACCGTATCCTCCGGGTTTTTCCGCCTGGCGGATACCAGCGATACGACAATATCACTCATATAGGCGCGGAGCTTCCGGTCATCTTTCCTGCCCTCCAATTGCATGGAGTTTCCGTAATTTTCCCGAAACGCGAATGCGTTTGCAATAACATTTCCCATCTCCGTCTCCCTTGCGTCTCATCCGCGCTTTTCTATCGCGGGTCCCGGACGCTTCCTAGTAAATCGACTGTCTTGTATATTCATACCCCTTCTTCGGGGCAATGATCGGCGCCTTTGAAAGCGGTCCGATCGGTCTTGCCTCCGGCATACCGATGATCGCGGACTTTAAGAATCCGATCAGTGCCGCGGCCGCGTATTCCGCGTTCCACCGGTTGGCGATCGTTGTATAGGCCGCATTGCCGAGAATATAGCGTTTCCCCGGATCCTTACAGAGTTCTCCCGCGTACCTTAAAAACTCCTCTGTATTGCCGTTTTTATACACCATACCGTTTTTATCATGTTCAAGCAAAAACGGAACGGCACCGATCGCGCTGCTCGCAACGACCGCGCAGCCCGCGTTCATGGCTTCGTTAAGTACAGCACCCCATCCCTCTTTAAAATCACTGGTAAAAAGAAAGATATCCGAGGCAAGCATTCTCTCCCTCACTTCCTTTGGCGGAAGGAATCCGGGAAAACTGATCAGGGAATCCAGACCTTTTTCCGAGGCCATACTCCGGATCCTTGCATTCTGTTCGCCGCCTCCGATCATCGTCATATGAAACGCTGTCTTTTTCTTAGCAAGATCCTCCGCCAGGCGGATCGCCAGTTCCGGATGTTTCCAGTCGATCATCCTTCCGGCCCATAAGATCTCTACAATATCCGTATCACGTTCATGCTTTTGTCTCGTCAATACATCATAGTCATACGGTACAAACTCCGGAAAATATCCCCAGCAGTACATCTTATCCGGATAGGCATGGATCAAATGAAAATCCGACGCCACATAGGCTCCGGAACACAAAAGATATACCGGCGCGTTCCTGTAGCGGATATGATCATGGTACTTTTTCTTTAATCCCCTGGGGGATATAAACTTCCACTGACCCTCTTTGTAGATCCTCTCGCTGTAGCGCACGGTCAGTTTCCCGCCGGTAAGGCGCTTTTCAAGATAGCTTTCTTCCTCCACTCCCCCGTAGATAACGACTTCACTCTCATCGATGAGCCTCTGACCTTCCCCGGGATCATCCTTATACAAACGTACAAAAGGATAGTCCGACGGATCCGTATCCCATCCCATACCGATGCGTTCCTCATCCATCTGCTCCATCTGCAGAAAGGTAAACTCCACCTCTTTCGAGGCGATCATCGCCCTGCAAAAGGGGAGCTGGTGATGATTGATATAATTAGATACAAATACCACTTCCATCATGCTCTCGACATCGGTCCTTTCCCCGGGATACGATCCCGGTCTTCGCAAAAGGTCACAAAACGTTTTGCAGCCTCTTTCGCGTTCCACTCATCCCGGATCGTTTCATATGCTGCTGCGCCGATTTTTTTTCTCCGCTTAGGATCCCCGCAGAGATCTTTTACCTCCTCCATCCACACAGAGGCTTTATTTCTGTTAAACAAAAAGCCGTTCTCACCGGAACGGATCAGATACGGAGCCGCTCCCATCTCGACGGACGCGAATACCACGCAGCCGGCATTCATCGCTTCATTGATGACGGCTCCCCAGCCCTCTTCGTGATCGCTCGTAGCCAGATAGATATCCGCCTTACGCATCCGCTCTCTTACACTCTCGGGATTCTCAAATCCCAGACATTCCACGTGATCTTGCAGATGATATCTCTCAATCCTATCCCTGCAATCCTTTGCCTGTGTTCCTTCCCCGACCATCGTAAGAAGAAAATCGACTCCCTGCGCCTTTAAATAAGCCGCCAGTTCGATTGCGTCCTCCGGATGCTTCCAGTCGATCATTCTTCCCGTCCACAAAAGCCGGATCTTCTTATCCTCCGGGCGGATCAGTTCCTCTTGCGTATACTCTTTAAACTCGGGAAAATATCCCCACTTTAACTTTTTTCCCGGATAGGAGGCAAAGAGGTTAAAATCCCCCGCCACATAGGCACCTGCGCAAAGCAGGTAGACCGGAGCCTTCCTGTACGCGGTATGCTCTTTCCACTTGGAGATATATCCCCTCGGAAAGAAAGCCCGTGCCCGTCCTTTTTTGTATAATCTTTCAAAATAGCGAAAGGTGAGTTTCCCCGCATCAAGCCTTGCTTTGATGTAGGAAACATGCGTACTGCCGCAGATCAATACATCCGCGTCATTTATCGCCTTATCGGCATAAGGCATATCATCGTCAAAATGATGAAAAAAGGGGTAACGCGCTCCTTCCGATCCCCAACCCATGGACTTTCTTTCCTCCTCCATGTAATTGGTGGCCACAAAGATAAATTTATCCCCCAATATCCTGTACATCTCCAGGGCAAACGGAAGCTGGTGATGTGTCAGATAATTGGTCAGAAAGGTAACACTTGGCAGTGTATTCTCTTCTGTTTTGCGCATCCGCATCCGCCTCCTTTGACATAACAGATTTTTCCTACTTTCGATTCGCCTCTGCAATGCTTTCATAGATCCAGAGCATCATCTTGTAGTTTGCTTTGACGTCATGGGTAAGTAACGCCCGCTCTGCCGCGTTCTCCCCCAGTGCTTTGGCCAGATCGTCATCTTTAAAGATCTTAACGATCGCCTCCGCCATACCGTCCGCATCCATGGGATCCACCATCAGCACTTCTTTTTGATCGCTCGCAAGAGAAGCGATACCTCCCACATCGGCTGTCACGCAGGGCATTCCCGCGATCATCGCCTCTCCTAAAGAATTCGGTGAATTCTCGATAACGGAACTCAGTAAAAAAACATGCGATGAAAGGTATTGCTTTAGCATCCCGCTTCCGTCCAGAGATCCCAGAAAGGTCACATTTAAACGAAGACGCAAGGAGCGGATCAGTTTCCTCAGATAAGCGCCGTAAGCGGAAATCTTTAAGCTTCCCGTAAGACTTCCGTAACGGACGATATCACTGCCCGCCACATAAAGATGCGCGTCCGGATAACTTTCCTTTACCTTAGCCAGCGCTTCGAGCGCAAAGTGCAGACCCTTGATCGGGTAGTTTCCCTGAGATACAAAGATCGAGTGATCTCTTACCTTCTCCCGCTCCCATTTAGCACCGTAAAATTCCGGCCTCAAGGTTTCATTTAACAGAAAATATTTCACATTCGGGTTTAACGACATAACCGCCTCGCGGTCAAAATCCGTTCGCCCGCAGACATTCTCCGCCAGTTTCAAAGCCTCAATCTCATTTTCCGCCCGAAGCACGTATTTTTCCTTCTGCTGCCATATCCTGTCCTTACGAAGGACATCCCGGAGAGTGGCACTCTCCGTCACCTTCTCATTAAGCCCCGCATAGTAAAGCGGCGCATAGCGATACATCACGCCCTGTATGTGTACCAGCACACGGCTTCTCCATTCCTTGATCCGAAGCATGGCCAGTGTATGCGGATATTCCGTTCCGTATACATGGATAACATCCGGCATGAACTCCTCGCAGATCATTCCGAGAGACGATTCCAGTGTCCGGTCGTATATTTCGGGATGTTCGGCATCCGCCCAGAAACTGTAATACGCGACCCCGTCCACTTCACCCCGGATCTCTTCGGATTCTTCCTCCCTTTTCACCGGAAATACCAATGCCAGCGCAATATCCTTATTTTCCGCAACGGGGCGCATCGCTCCCGCTATCCATCCCTCTTTGTTGTGTCCCGATCTGTGTAGAGCCTCGGCGACCGGTGACGGCATCATATTACAAAGCCACATAACTCGCACCGGCATCACCCCTTCCTGCGTAGTTTTTTCTTTAAGACAGCATAATATTTCGCAAAACGTATGCTGCCCATCAGCTTCTTTCGAAGCGGTTGAAGTGTGAGTATCATCGCCGTTTTATACAACAGGCACTTCCGTCCAAGGTACTTTGCCGTGATCTCCTTATGCTCCGCTTCCGCCTGCTTTAAGTTTTTCTTACTGTCGGAAAAACCGCCACCCTCATAAGAAACTACCGTAAGCGGCAGATAAACCGTCTTCGCCTTCATTTTGTACAGACAACGGAGAAAATGCTCATAATCCGCCCGAACGGGATAACGCAGATCATACGCGCCATCCTTAAAGCAGTCCGCGGAGTAAAAACAGGTCTGGTGACAGGGCACTGACCTGTATGCCTGAAAATCATCGATCTTTACGGGGGAAGGATCAAAAGCCCCTTCTCTCCTGCAATAACGGTCTCCGTAAAAGATCCGAGGAACCTTTCTTCCCGTCTCCGGTCTCTGCAATATCCCCCCAGCTACCCGGGCAAGAACCTTTTCATCATAGAAATAGTCCCCGCAGTTCATAAAGATCAAGTACTCTCCGCTAGCCTCCTCTATGGCCTGGTTCATCCCCTCGTATATGGAAGCGTCTTTTTTTTCGACGATCCTGACTTTTTTATATCCGCGGACCTCTTCAAGAGATCCGTCTTTTGATCCGCCGTCCTTTACGATAACCTCGTAATTGCCATATGTCTGCGAATCTATACTCTCTATCGTTTTTTTCAGTTCCTTTCCGGCGTTTAAAGACACCACGATCACCGAAAAGAAAACTTTCCCGCCACTCATAGATTTTCGCCCCTTCCCCGCACCGTTCCGGATCTGTCCGCTTACGGAGCCGCCGTAAGCCATGTCGAATACGGAAGGATACGGATATTGATTTTGGTTGCTTCCCTGAGGAAAAAGAGAAAATAGATCGCCGCTAACGCATATATCGCTATACGAAGTATCTTTTTTTCTTTATCGCCCGCCCTTGCAAGCATCTCCGGTATCAGGAAGATCTGACCGGCACTCATGTAGTAACCGATCCTTGAGAGAAACGGAAGATAGTAAAAACCGATGTAGAGCGCTAAGGCCATCACATTCAAATGCAGGTAAAAGCGCTGCTTCCGGTCCTTTTCGACCGTATCTTTCCCAAGCCAGTAACATAACGCCAATACGGCAATGATACGCGCTACATTGACCCAGCTGACGCTGTTGCCGCTAAAATACTGCGTCTCATTCTCATAGGAGGGATAGTAGCGAAAAAACAGCGCCGTATATACGTCCTTAAAGATCCATCCGCTTACAATCCCCGTTCCGATCACCGGATACAGCCATTTCTTCCACGGAAGCACAGCGATCAGATACAGGGGGATGACCAGCAAAACCGACTTATGAAAGGCGGCCGCGATTACGATAACCGCGAGAAAACGAACATATTCCCTGCGGATCACACACCTGTATGCGTAGATTGCCAGCGCCAGCACAAAATAATACCTCACGGTATTAAAGGACTGAAAATACAGTCCAAAGAGCATAAAAAGCGAAAAGGACATCACAAAGTCGTTTGACTGTCCGTAGATCGCCAGAACCGATCCCGTTACCGTCGCAAGCGCAAAGACCGCAAAGATCACAAGATAATACTCGCCGTCCAAGGCGCCGTAAATCCCCTTTACCAGTATATTAAAGCCCGGCTCCGTCACCACATAATTTCCCACATAGACATCGTGAAAATGATCGATGTAGGTCTGATAATCGTTGCCGGTATTGACGCGAAGAGCTGATATAAGAGACAAAAAGAGGATGAGTCCGGTTAAAACATAACGGTTTGCCGCTTCCGTTTTACTGCCTTTAACAGTCTGTGCCTGCGGAACAACCCGATATGCAAGCAGGATCGAAAGGATCGCCACCGACAGGTACAACAACACTCCCATCATCATGCATCCCTCCCCTTTCTGATGCCGTCCTTAAGCAAGTTCCATGCCTGTTTTGCGGGGATCTCCTTACACATAAACGACTTTTTGGTCAGGATAAAACGGATCCCGAAAAGCCATGCAAACGGACCGTAGAGGAAATGAAACAAAACTCCTCTGTCAAAAAAGAATTTTTTCGTATATCCGTGAAACCATGTGGACTCTCCGACGGCTTCCTCCCGACCGATCTTATCCGGCACCGCGTAAAGCCTGACGTGCTTTTTTAAAAGAGCCAGAAAAAAGAGGCTGTCCTCCCCGTTGCTGTAGGGTGCCCCGCCCCCGAACAAAAGAGAGAAGGACACATTGCTGCGAAGGAGGACATCTCGCCGGATCGCCAGCGCGTAGGTCGGATAGCGGGCACTGTTATACCACCGGACACGATGCGTATCCGTGTTGTAATATGTACGGCGCTCCTTACAGACCTCGAGATTAAAGAGGATCCCATCCGCAGCGGGAAGTCTTGAAAAGGCATCCAGGATGATCTTTTCATATCCGTCGTCGTAGACGATATCCTCATCCGAAAACAGAAGAATATCTCCCTCTGCGCGCATCCAGGCGGTATTCCTGCTTCTACCCACACCTCTTTCGGCACAATGAAACAGGCGAATGCGGTTTTCTCCCTGCGTGATCTCCTCCGATCCGTAACGATCGATCTGGTTCACGATAACCGCATCCGTCTTAAGATTCATCCTCTTTATCAGTTTTTCCGGTTCCTGTGTCATGGCAGAAACCAGGACTTCCACTCCAGACCCCATATCTACCCCGTTAACGATAATACCTTTCATAAAAAACCGGATCAGCCTCCGTAAGCCATACGGCCAAAGGTCTGTTCCCTGCTCTCTCGATCTCTCCGATCAGGACAGACAGGCGATTGGCACCCATACCGTAGGGTACACAGAGAACCCACGGTGTTTTGCCGGATGTCAGCTTATCCGGCTCAGCCCAAAGCTTAAGGGCATCGATCTCTTTAACGTCTTTCGGAAACGCTTTCTTTGCCTTTTGTGTCCACAGTCTCCTGCTTTCCACAACCTTTCCGCCGCTCTTATTGGCGGCAAAGGTAATCCCTGCGTAAAGCGGGGTTCCTTCCTTTTCCCAGCCGCGTAAAGCAAGGACTTTACGAAGTTCCTCCTCCGTACAGATCTCATCCGAGACGGCGTCTCTGTAACAAAGCCACAGAATTCCGGCGATAAAGCCGCATACCGCCCCGAGGATCATAAAGCGATCCAGGTATTTCTCTTTTCTGATCTCTTTACCCTCTTCCAAAGACCATTGCTCGATCGAAAGAAAACCTTCCGTTTCCTCCGCAAACTCCGCCAGCGCTTCCTTCACGCCCGCCTGAATGACCGCGGCATCCTCCGGCGTCTCCCAGTCCGCGTATACCACAAACATGCGTATATCCGACAACATGGGGATACTAAGCCTCTCCCGTAACTTCCCGATCCCGTAGCGGCTTACAACGTCTCCCATCCTGCCCAGTATCCTGTCCGACAATAAAACATCATTCCAGGTATAAGCATTGTAATAAAACTGCAGTTCCTCCGCGTAGTCCCCGTCAAAATCGATGTAATAAAGAGCCTGTGAGCGGTATAAAACCTCCGGAGATGTGATCCTCCAGTACAACAGGCGAAGTCCGCCAAACAAAAGTGCGCCGATGAGCGCCGCCGCCAGTACGCGGACAAAACGCTTGCGGTGCAGGAATACAAAGCGCCTGTAATCAAATCTGTCCGCTTCTATTGTTGATCTTGTTGATATTGTTGATATTGTTGATGGATGGTTCTGCTCTGCCAAGGCCTATTTCCCCTTTTCTTCTGCACCGGACGGTTTCTTGCCGCGTCCGGTCTTTTCCTCACGGATCGCCGTTACCTGATCGGCCTCGACGCCTTCCGTACTGTCCGGCTGAAAGAGGATCTTTAAGGTAAGGAGCATCAGTTTCAGATCCAGCCATACGGAATAGTTCTCAATATAAGTAAGATCCAGTTTCAGCTTATCATACGGCGTGGTATTGTACTTGCCATACACCTGCGCATAGCCCGCCAGGCCGGCTTTCACTTTGGTCCGGAAAGCAAATTCCGGCATCTCTTCCATATACTGCGCGATGATCTCGGGGCGTTCCGGTCTGGGTCCGATAAAGGACATATCACCCTTTAAGATATTGACTAACTGAGGGAGCTCGTCGAAACGGATCGCGCGGATCACCTTTCCGATCGGTGTGATCCTGTCATCTTTTTTGGAGGCCAGTCTGGCCACTCCGTCCTTTTCGGCGTCCACACGCATGCTGCGGAATTTCAAAATGGAAAATTCTCTCGCGTCCTGTGTGCAGCGGGTCTGCTTATACAGTACCGGACCGCCGTCGTAGAGTTTGATCAGGATTGCCGTGATCAGCATAAACGGAGATGTGACGATCAGCAAAAGCAGCGCGCACACCAGATCGATGGAGCGCTTCACAAAACGCTGCTCCACCGTCAGTTCGTATTCACGGATCAGATACATGGGAGTATCAAAGATATGCAATTCCGTTGTTCCCTTGATCAGTACATCCGGAATCTTGGGCATGATATAGACACGTATGGAATTGCCGTAACAGAATTTTAAAAGAGCATTTCGTTCGCTGATGGGAAGATCCCAAAGGATCATCCCGTCGTAGCGATGACGGATCTCCTCACAGATCGAATCGATCCCTTCGGAGATGTTCATGGTCTTGCAAACATTGTACTTATCCGGACGGCTCCGGAACTTGCTTAAGATTGCCTCACAGTCTCTGTCTCCGGATACCAGAAGCAGGTCTCTTGGCGGAAAGAGCATCGAATATAACAGCTGGCATAGCGCTGTCCACAGACCGATCCACAGGATATCCGCCGCCATCAATAAGAGCATGGTCCCCGGATCCACGAGTTTGGCCGACATCAGGGACAATACCGCGTAAATGATCACATTGACGCCAACAGTAGAAAAAACCTGGGAGAAGAATACCTCCCACGCTTTCAGAAAACCGATCCCGGTTCCTCCGTACATCTTTGAAAGCCATAAGAGCAGGACAGCGTATATGGAGATCAGGAGGATATCACCCTTGATCCAGAAGATCATCTTCACCTGTTCCTTGTAGGCGTGATACCAAACAAAAGTAAACCCTGCCACCTGAACGGCAAGGCTGATCATGGATAATATCATCAATATGATCCTTCTGGAAGTTTCTAGTTTCTTCACGCCCCAACATCCCTGTTTTTGCTTGATTTGGCCGCATTTCCGTCCACGCCTATTGTATCAAAATCACAGTCTTCTGGCAACCGCGCGCACCGCCCATCCACAGAAGTACCAGGCACTCTCCAAAACGTTTAAACCGCCGATCTTGCGGTACAGATTCCAGATCCTGCGAAGCGCCTCGATCTTATTGGAGGAAAGGCTCTGCCCCGCCCTTCGATAGACCACCAGATTCTCATCCAGTCCATAGGCTGTATAGCCGGCCTTTAAGAGATTCCACCAGCTTGCCGTATCCTCACTCTTGATATAAGGCATATAGGCGCTTTCCTTGCCGATCTTCTTAAGATCGAGCATCACCGTGGATGTAAAGATCACCGTCCGGGAGTAAGCCTGTTTTAAGTTCATCGTCTTTGGTACATGAACCACTTTTCCGGTACCGACTGCCTCACGGTCACCGAATTCGTACGCCGTAAAGACAAAAGCAGCGTTGTTGCTCTTAAGGAATCGCAAGGTCTTTTCGAGTTTTTCCGCTTTCCAGAGATCGTCCGCATCCAGATAGGCAAGGTAACGGCCTTTCGCAAGGCGGATCCCTTCGTTTCTCGCATGCGCCGCTCCGGCTTCTCCTTCGTTGTCGACGACCACGATCCTCTCGTCCGACGCAGCCAGTTTCTTTGCCACCGAAAGGGAAGCATCGGTGGAGTGGTCGTTTACAATGATCAGCTCATACTCTTTATATGTCTGAGCCAGAACGCTCTCTACTGTTTGTTTTATGTATTTTTCACCGTTGTGAAGCGGTATCACGATGCTTATCATCTCTGTCATCTGTCACTCCTTCGGACATATAGAAGATACCCTTCACGGGGCTGTTCCTCATAAAGGACATAGTCCTCCCTTATCTCTCTGGGGATCACGCCGCCTTCCGTGGCCACTTTGACCCTTGAAAGGATCAGCACATCACAATGATGCGTTATCCCCACATCCGCGATCAGATCCAGCGACAGATCCTGTTCCTGCATCAGTTCGTAGGCCTGCATCTGCCAGCTCTCGTAATTCCACGGGATCTGTGTCTCCTGAAGTCCCTGCCACAGATCCCTGCCGTAAAGCGTATAGAAGCTGCCGTGGCTGATCCTGGCTGTATCCATAACGGAATTTTCACCCCAGATCATGATGGTCTCCATCCCGTTTTCCTTTCGGTATCTCTCCGCCAGATCCAGTACCGTTTTATCCTGTGCGGGGATCAGATCGTATGTTTCCGCAGGGTTTAGTCCCTTGTCGCTGAAACTGGAAGTACCGCCCAGGATCAGGATAACGATCACCGCTATCAGTAACACCACCTGCTGCCATCTCTTCTCCACACCGGCTACCGCTTCCGCGCAGACTAAGAGCGTAACCGGCGTCATCGGAAGGAGCCACAGATACATCGCGTCACGCACCATTTCCGGCAGATACGTTTCCGTCAGATATCTTGTCAGCGGATTGATCGTCACGATAAGCATGATCAGGGCGTACCAGAAGAGGTAAGAAAAAGACATCGTTCTGCGCTCATACTTGCCGTACCAAAGGATGATCAGGCAGGCAAAAAAGACCGCCGCGAAACCCACACTTCCTCCGATCATTTCCAGTGCCGATTGCATTTCTTCCACAATTCTCACTTCTGCACCTTCTTTCTGATCGTCTCCGCTATGGCGATCAGGCTGCATACCGCAAATCCAAGCAGTAAAGGTGCTGCACCCTTTTGGATATCCACCACGCAAAAGGATGTCAGGAAGACTACACAAGAGTAAATGAACCAGATGGGCTTTTTATTGCTGCAGGCTCTGTAGATCAGATAAATAAAGAAGGGGAGCAGCACGGAATATACAAGGGTTTCTCCCCGATATCCCCTGTGCAGCTGATAATAAAAGATTCCGTTCCCGGAAAAGGAGCCGCCGATATTCAAAAGACCAATGATCGTATAGCCAACGCCACGCAAAAGTCCTTCCTTATCGGATTTTGAAAAGAACACATCCATCCACGCGGAATAGGCCATGTAACTTAAGGCAAGTATCCAGACCGGCACCGCGCGGCAGACCACCTGGAGGCTTGCATCCGGAACCAGGCGGCAGAGATAAGCGTAAAATAACGGAAGTGTCACCAGCTTCCCTCTGAAACTCATATCCTGCACAAATGCCTGTCCGGTCGCCGGGTGGTTCATATAAATCCGCCCCGACTGCAATGTGGCATTTACCGTCTCCAGCGTAAAATCCCCCTCCCGGTCGGGCACAAAAGCAAAGTAGAACGCGATCTGCAGACAAAAGATAAGTGCCGCTATCAGAATGATCCACAGATTGTTCTCCCCTTTTGACGAACGCACTTCCCTCCCGGGAGCTATAAGAGCGGATACACACGCGCACACAAAAAGAACTCCGCTGTATATACGGCACAGCAGCGAAAAAGACAGGTTACATTTGATCCCGGGCATCATAAACAATTGCCAGATCAAGAGCATCCCGCAGGTGCCGATCAGGCAGTCCTCCGCCAAAGACATCCTGACGTCTTTCTTAAAGATCAGACGCAACAGGCGTCCTAAGAGGACTCCTTCACCCAGGAGAAAGACCGGCAGCAGATATACCATCCGATATTCCCTCGTTTCCCAGAAATCATCCTTTTTGTATGAATGTACATTCTTGCAAAGTCCGCGTTCCCGCAAAATCTACATTCTCGCGGAGTCTACATTCTCCTTAAACCAATCATATGCCAGACGAACGCCTTCCTCGAGATCCACCTTGTGCCGGAAGCCCAGCGCGTGAAGCTTCGTAACATCCGTCAGCTTTCTGGGGGTGCCGTCGGGCATATCCGTATTCCATACGATCTCGCCTTCGTATCCCACCGTCTTGCGAACGGTCTCTGCCAGTTCACGGATCGTTACTTCCTTACCGGTTCCGATATTGACATGCTGTTCTCCGTCGTAATTCTCCAAGAGGAATACACAGGCATCTGCCATATCGTCTACATACAAAAACTCACGAAGCGGTGAGCCTGTTCCCCATAGCTCCACGCTCGGCGCGTTATTTACCTTTGCTTCATGGAACTTACGTATCATGGCAGGCATCACATGCGATCCCTGCAACTCATAGTTATCGTGCGGTCCGTAAAGATTTGTGGGCATGCAGCTGATAAAATTGTCACCATACTGACGCTTAAAGAATTTGCACATCTCCAGACCGGAAATCTTTGCGATGGCATACGCTTCATTGGTCACCTCAAGCGGTCCGGTCAACAGCGCGTCCTCGGGGATCGGCTGCGGTGCCATCTTCGGGTAAATACAGGTACTTCCCAAAAAGAGCAGTTTCTTTACTTTAAAGTCGTGGCAGCATTTGATCACATTACACTGGATCTGCATATTCTCGTAAGCAAAATCTGCAGGCGACGTATTGTTGGCATTGATGCCGCCTACCTTTGCCGCAGCCAGCACGACCACATCCGGCTTTTCTTCTTCAAAGAATGCTCTGACGGCAGCCTGATCCAGGAGATCTAACTCCGTGTGTGTTCTGCCGATCACATTCTCATATCCCTGTCTTTTCAGGGAGCGGACGATCGCGCTTCCCACAAGTCCGCGGTGTCCCGCCACGTATATCTTATCGTTTTTTTCCATATTTCCCATATCTTCACACTCCTGTACTTTTTCTTGTATTTTGCCCCTCAGTTAACTATAATAAACCAATAGGAGAGAATATGCCAATGAATTATTTTTCTGAGTTAGTAAATAATAAGATTTTAGTCTCCACCGTCCTCGGATGGCTCGTTGCACAAGTCTTGAAAACGATATTACATACGATCGTGAACAAAAAATTTGTCGCCGAGCGCCTGGTCGGGACCGGTGGGATGCCCAGTTCACATTCCGCAACCGTATGCGGTCTGACCACAGCCGTATGTGTCATCTGCGGACCGGGAAGTCCGGAATTCGCGGTTTCCGCCGCTTTTGCCATCGTCGTTATGTACGATGCGCTGGGGGTACGCCGGCAGGCAGGCGAACAGGCCAAGGTCTTAAACCAGATGTTAGACAGCTTTCATAAGATGGGCGATACCGACATCAGCCCGGAAGAACGGCTTAAGGAGTTCGTCGGGCACACACCGTCACAGGTAGTGGTAGGCGCCCTGATCGGTATCCTGATCGCACTGCTGGTATGTAATGTATTATAGGAAAGATAACGGATTTTTATATTAAAACAGCGACGTAAAAACGTCGCTGTTTTTTTCTACAACAGCAGAAAACCCCCGATTGGATCGGGGGCCTTCTGTTTGAAAGGAACTATGTATATAAGATAATGGGCTTGATTAGGATCCGGTGCCGGGCACCGGAAAACGGGATCAAAATCCATTGGTTTAGTTATACTCAGAACGGATACTGAGATCACCCGGATTTCTTGAATGAACATAATCATCACAGACCTCCGGCCAGATCATATAACAACCGCCATCCTGACCTCCTTTATATGCATTCGGATGAGTAACATTATTTGCTAAATTCAAATTCCAACTCGGAGATCCGCATCCGACAAAAACATATATTTTTCCGTTTTGGTCGCAACAAACAAGCCAATAATCAAGGACATTTGTCTTGTGATACTGGAGTCTCCGAACACCGGCGCAAACTTCCTGGAGCTCAGCATCTACAGCAGCTGCGGTAATACCACTTTGTGTAAAATTAGAACTGTATTGAGCACCCTCGTTAAAAACATTGTCAACCTTAAATTCCAGATCACCGTTACCACCACTGTAACTATAGGCCAAAAGACGGTATTTTTGAGGAGCATTAACATTCTGAGCGTTTGCTATCCTTGATTTTTCACGAACATACTCTCTCAGAATCTCATTCGAGATCGCCTCTGTTGTAAATATCATACCGATCGATTCAGCAGTCGTCATATCGGCTGCCTTCTTAGCCTTATTGATAGAGGCAACAGACTCAACGCTCTGACGGGTCACGTAGCAAGTTCCTTCCAGTTGGGCGGCGATATCCGCCATCTTCAGGGGATAGCCATGAATCTCTGGATCACGTCCGTAAGGACAAGTAGATGTCTTCTGACCAATAAGGGTCGTAGGTGCCATCTGACCACCCGTCATACCATAGATGGCATTGTTGACGAAGATGATCACAATGTTCTCACCGCGGTTCAAAGCATGGATGGTCTCACAGGTACCGATACATGCCAAGTCGCCATCACCCTGATAGGTGAACACAAGGCGATCAGGCCAGCAACGCTTGATGCCCGTAGCCAGTGCGGGGGCACGACCGTGGGCAGCCTCCTGCCAGTCGATATCTATATAATTGTACGCGAACACGGCACAGCCCACGGGGCTGACACCTACGGCCTTGTCCTCCATGCCCATCTCCTCGATGACCTCGGCAATGAGCTTGT
>CALDIE010000164.1 GCA_937901625.1 uncultured Lachnospiraceae bacterium | reverse complement strand
CCTGCCACAAAGGGTTTTCCCTCCCGGATCATTTCCGCTACCTTTTCTCCCGTTTGTTCAACGGAAAGGATCCGACGCCCGTTATACTTCTTAGGCAGAAGTTTCCATCCCATGTGGTTTCTTAAGAACATATTTATTTTCCAGCCATATCGTTTGACCGTCCATTTAAGCTCTGACTCAGCCATGTATCCACCTTTTTCAGATCGAGCCTTTCATCACTTCCGAATACAAATGAAGTACGGCATTTGTATTCTCATCCGCCCCAAATCTTTTTGCGTCTTTTCTCGCGGCCTCCCCCATTTTTATCCTGAGGTCCCTATCCTCCATCAGAAGTTCCATCTTATCGGCTAACCCATCTACATCCGAATACAGAAAGCCGCTTACTCCGTCTTTTACGATTTCCGGCGTAGCCCCGCTTAAATATCCCAAAACCGGCAGTCCGGCGTTCATATATTCCACTGTGACCAATCCGAAGCCCTCATATTCCGAGGCAATGATCCCCACATCAAAGTTTGTAAGCAACTCCGGTATGTTTTCGACAAAACCGGGCATTTCCACTACATCCGCGCAGTGACCCTGCCTGTATTTTTCGCATCGGTCACGATACTCTTTTTTACCGTCACCGTACAGAACGATCTCAAAATCCGTTCGACCGCGTTTTTTCAGTTTCCCTGCTGCCTTCAGGAGATCCATCTGTCTCTTGGCCGGGAAAAAATACCCTACATACACAAAGCGAAACTTCCGCTTTTCATTTTTTTCATTTTTTTCGTTTTCCTGTTTTGTTTTTTCTTCCGTATGTATGTTCTTTTTGTCCTGATCCTTTGGAAACTCTACTCCGTCATAGATCCGAAGTACCTTTGCCTGCGGATATTTTTCCCGGTAATTGTCCTTAAGCGCATCTGAAATACAAACCACTGCATCCGCCTGCGTAAAGTACTTTTTTACCTTTTCTTCTTCCGACAGATATTCCATTCCAAAGTGTTCCCTGGAAAACTCTCTGATATGCCAGATATGCCGGCAATGAAGATTCTCTGCTAAAACAGCCCCGAGACCGATCACGCTGGAATTGGAGTGGATCAGGTCGATCGATTCGCCTTTTAAAAGAGCCGTTAATTCTTCCGCCTCTTCTTTCATTGCCTTTTTACGCATCTGCTTTTTTACGGCAAAGCGAAGCGGCGTACTGTAGATTGCCTGCCACTGTGTGACTGAATGAACGATACAGCGAACGCCCCTTTTTCGTAATTCCTGCGTCATGGGTCCTTCGCCGGGGATCACCACGATGGGCGTCAAACGTCCGTCTTTCAACACCGCGTCTATGATCCGTAACATCGCGCGGTTGGCCCCGTATAGATTGTCATAATGTGTCACATACAATATATTCACAATCCACCTCAGGATTCTGTTTTTATCTTATCTTGCGCAGCCTGAATCTCTCCGAGCACTTCTTCTTTATCCCGACGTTTTGCCGTCTTTTGATTGATCTCATAGATCTTATCGCAGTTTCGTATCGTAGTCAGACGGTGTGCCACGATGATCAGCGTCTTCGAGCCGTGCAGGGAGTCGATCGATTCCATAACCGCAGTCTCTGTTTCCGTATCCAGAGCACTTGTGGCCTCATCCAGTACCAGTATATCCGGATTCTCATACAGTGCTCTCGCAATGGCGATCCTTTGACGCTGTCCGCCGGAGAGTCGTACGCCTCTTTCACCTACCATGGAATCCAGACCGTTCTCCAGATGTCTTACAAAGTCCGCCAACTGTGCCTCTTCCAGTGCATGCCATACCTTTTTTTCATCGATCTGATCTTCATAGATACCGAAAGCCACGTTATTGCGTATCGTATCATCCGTCAGATAAACCGCCTGCGGCACATATCCGATGATCTTCGCCCATCCCTGGAGATTGTCATATACATCTTTTCCGTCCAAAAGGATCTGTCCTTCCTGCGGTTTTAACAGACCTAGGATCACGTCTGCAAGTGTTGTCTTTCCCGCTCCGGAAGGACCGATCAGGGCGATCGATTCACCCTTATGAATAGTAAGACTAAGCCCCTCCAAGACAGTCTCCTGACCGGTCGGATACTTCCAGGTTATATTCTTTACTTCCAGCGCATTTTCAAACAGAAGAGTTTCCGATCCCTCTTTGCCGTCCTCCAGACGCTTCGGAGGCTTCTTTTCCTCGATCTCCTTTAACATATCGTACATGCTGTCCAGACGGGGACGATTATAAAGAATGGCATTGATGTTGGTCGTCAGACGTCCTACGGCCGGGAACAAGCGAAAGGCACCTACGGCCACGGTCGCAAGTTTCGTTACATACGCCGTCATATCGGCTGTCATATGCAGACGGACGATGACTATGCCGATCAGACCGCCGATACATACGATCTCGTATATGTATTGTGATATGGAGTTTAAGAAATGATTTCTTCTCTTTGCCTTTGCGTCAAGGGCGCAGGTCTGGTTGTAACTGTTGCTGAAATACTCCTGACGGTTCATGACCATGATCTCTTTGATACCGTTAAAGGCCTGCGACAGGTACTGGAACATCTTTGTTTCGCAGTCCTGACCGATACGCCCGAAGGTACGGATCAATCCCTTTAATCCGTAAAACAGGATCAGCATACAGCTTCCCAATATCACGATCAGGGATACGGCCAGGACCGGATCCAGCACAACGATATAGGCGCTTATGATCGCTACCGTAAAAACTTCCGCAAACAAACGGAACAGGTAGAAAAATACGGCAAAAACGCCGACCACGTCCTGCGTGATGCTGCGGATCAGAATCGATGAATTAACATTTAAATGGAACAGATACGAACTGTGCAGATAGACATCCGTAACCTTGATAGCCAGATCCCGCTGAACTCCGGTGGAATACCACGCCTGCACATAGGAAGAGATCATCAGATAAATATTTTTAAAGATATACACACAGATGATAACGATACCAAGTACCGTCACCTGCTTCATATTATCCGTAATCTGAAAATGATCGATCAGGATCCGGCCGTACCATTTTTCCGAAATGCTCTCCGGCATCATGATCGTCTCCACAAAAGGCAATACCGTCGTAACGCCCAACAGCTCCCACAAGGAACCGATGAACGCAATGATCATGACCACGAAGTACTGGCGTTTCTGCTTTGCGGTCATGACATAATTCAATTTTTTTATAATATCGCCAAGTGATTTCATGCTGTTTCTCCCGCATTACAGATTTTTTTCCATCTGCGTATCACG
The DNA here is from genome assembly GCA_937901625.1 of uncultured Lachnospiraceae bacterium. Taxonomy (GTDB): domain Bacteria; phylum Bacillota; class Clostridia; order Lachnospirales; family Lachnospiraceae; genus NK4A136. Next base: position 9,413 of record CALDIE010000164.1, on the reverse strand, counting down.
GTTCTTCCTTTCTCCTTTATTATCCTGTCTTCTTTGTCCGGACAAATACTTAAAAAAAACTGCTGCCATAACAAAGCCCACGGAGTAAAACATTGCCATATTATAGATCATATAGCGAGTCTGGCAAAAGATCAGAGCCGCCGTCACGCCCACATTCGCAAAAACGGCAATGAACATCGCCAATCCGAGTATACCGACCTTTCTGCATTCCTTAACACAAAGACAGCCGATCGTCAAACACAGATACGCAACATAGGCAAACAACGCATACCAGTCCAAAAGAGCATGTCTTTTTGCCACCGTATTGATCAGTCCCTCCGCCATATTAGCCAGATAGATCCTGACATAGGTTGTCAGATTATCCGCCAAAAGGCTCTTGACGATCACCGTACTCATCCGGTCCGCTTCCTGCTCAGCCTCCATACCGGGAGTAAAACCTCTTTCCACCGCATAATCAATAAATCCGTTTGCGGTCACATCAATGGTGATCATATCAAAATGTCCGGCATAGTGCGTCTGAAGATTTCTCCAGCCCTTCCCCGCGAAGGAGTAGTTACTCTCGCTTTCCATGAGCGCATCCATGGTCTTGGAAAAAAGTTCTCTTACCGTCTCCTCTTCGATCAACCGCTCATCCTCCGGGTCTGCCACATATAAGGACGTGGTCAGCACCAGATTCATATCTCTGGTATTTTGCGCGAAATTACCGCGAAGAGCATAATTGTACAGGCGGGTACCTGCCATGGCAAGTACGACACTGCCTATGATCCCTGCCAGACAGACCACTGTTTTTTTCAGATATTCCTTTGGCGTCATCCGCCCGATCCAGGCAAGGATCACACTTCCGAGAAGCGCAATATAGCCGACGGCCATCTGCTTTCTGGTATCCATCATCACTGCCGCGAGGATAAGCGCCATAACCATATCCTTTGTCTTTGCGTATAAGACGACGCGAAAGAGCAATGTCAGGAACAGAAGCCACATAGACATCGCGATACCTTCCGTCATGATACTGTTTGGATAAACGGAAGCTCTTCCCGCCACGAACTGGCATAAAAGTGCCACACCGAAATGAAACAGGATCATTACGGCGATCTCCCTTTCCTTTAAAGCAAACTCCCGTCCGATCTCATCCGTGATCCAAAAAACAGACACTCCCATCAGGAGATTTTGCAGCAGGATGACAACCTCTAAATACCGACTTTCTCCAAAGATACTGCGTAAGGTCCACAAAAAGAGCGGGTAGACCGGTTCTCTTGCTGAATCCATCCGGATATATCCGTTGGAATCCGCGCAGAGCTGCACGCCGAAAACAAAACACAGCACCAGATAAAATGTCAGGCACACAATAAGCCTGATCCACCGGTTCTTCCCGGTTGATATTGTCTTTTCGGGAATCGATCTTTCCTCACTCATTGCTTTTCCACCACGATTCATCCCGCAACATATCTCTCTTTTCTCTGCTTAAGCGGTTTAGAAGGATCTCAAAATCCCTCCGTCCCTTCGTGATCATATCCGAAAGGATCATCCCCGCAAAAAACGCCTGAATGGCTGCCAGGGCTATGAATCCGCTCACTAAAAGCGTAGGCATATTTTCCACCAGATGTGTATTTAAAAATCTCGCAAACACCCAGAAAAACATTCCGGCCGATATTAATGCCATCACTGCCGCCAGCATGGAAAAGAAAGGAAACGGTTTATAGTTTTTATAAAGCTTTACGATCGTCGTTAATACTTTTGCCCCGTCCGAGTATGTATTTAACTTGGATTCACTTCCCGCCGGACGATCCCTGTAATCCACTATAACGTTTTCTATCCTCATCTGGTTAAAGACAGCATGGATCGTCATCTCCGTCTCGATCTCAAATCCTTTGCTCAGCACCGGATAACTCTTTACAAACTCATAGGACATGGCTCTGTAACCGGTCATGATATCCTTTATATCCGAACGAAACAGCCGGTTGATCGTATTGCGTACCATGCTGTTCCCGAGATTGTGAAACGGCCGCTTATTCTCCGTAAAGTAGGTAGAGCTTAAACGATCGCCCACGACCATGTCCACGTTTTCCTCGATCACGTACCTTGCCATCTCTGAAGCGTTTTCCAACGGATATGTATCATCTCCGTCCACCATGATATAACACAGCGCGTCAATATCCCGGAACATCCTGCGGATCACATAGCCTTTACCCTGCATATGTTCATGCCGTACCACTGCCCCGGCTTCCTTCGCGATCTCGACGGTACGATCCGTGGAATTGTTATCATACACATAGACCACTGCCTCAGGAACATACTTTTTCGCGTCCGTGACCACTTTCCCGATTGTCTTTTCCTCGTTAAAACAGGGAATCAGTATCGCAATCTTATCCATCGCTCTTTTTATATACTCCTTCGTTAATTGGCTGCATCCTTTCCCCAGGTTTCTTTAAGATTTTCTATATCTTTCCATACCTGCGGATGGACATTTCCCGTAGATACCCCGCCGCTCATCCGGTGGACCACCGTGATCATATCGTGATGAGGGATCTTTACACCCTTTTTCAGAAGGGAAATGTAATAAGGATAGTCCTCTACCAGACGGTATCTCTCATCGAACAAACCGTATTTATCAAACAATTCTTTTGTATAAAACGTACAGCACCCGCTTAGAAGATTCCTCTTATTGATCATATGATCGCAAAGGCGTTCCGGGCACAGATCAAGAGCCCATCCGACCCATCTCGCGGGGCGGGTCTTATCCCTGTCGGGATAGCGGTCGATCCTTCTTGTCGTAAGGATCAGCGCGTTTTTCTTTTCCATCTGCGCCACCAGTGAAGATACGGTATCCTTTCTTGCGAAACAGTCTCCGCAGGAGCAGGAAAAAAGGTATTTTCCGGAGGCAATCCCGATGATCCGGTTTAAATGCCTGACCGTCCCTATATTTTCTCCGCACAAATGGATCTTCACATTTTTAAAAACCGTCTTCAAACGTTTCTCATACTCCCTAAGTATGTCCGTATCATACTTGGTGGACCCGTCATCGCTTAAGATGACTTCCATATCGGCGTAGTCCTGCATCATCACCGAGGCAACCGTCTCCTCCAGGGCATCCACATTATTGTAGATCATGATAAAGACCGTTACCAACGGATTCGTCTCATTCCCCATCCTTATTCTTCCGTTTCCTCTTTCCGGGTTTCTTCTTCCAGTGCTTTTGTAGCCGCTTCCTGCCATACCTTCGCGTCCGACTGATCATAGGTTAACTTCCGGACATGGTATTGCACATCCTCCATGATCTTTCTGTTCGCGGAGATAACATCCGCAAGCATTCCGATCACCAGCGTCATAAATCCGATGATCATCAGAGTACACGCCAGGATCAGAGACTGCACATGTCCGGCTGCTCTGCCGGTAAAGAAAAATACGATGAATCTCACTCCGATACCGAATCCTATTAAAAACGGGATCATCCCAAGGACCGTTAAGCACATCAGGGATCGATACATCAACAGTGCGCGCAAGATCGTCAGCATGGATTTTTTGACATACGATCCGATACTGTGAAACAGTCTGGACTCGCGCAACTCGGGATTGGTACGAACCGGAACAGACGTGATCGCCATTTTGTTCCGTCCGGCCTGCACGATCGTCTCGAGCGTATAAGTATACTCATTTACAACATTGATATGCATGGCCGCTTCTCTGGAAAAAGCACGAAATCCGGACGGTGCATCCGGGATATCCGTCTTTGAAGCCTTACGGACAACCCAGCTTCCGAAATGCTGCAGTTTCTTCTTGATCCAGGAAAAATGCTCGATCTCATCAATGGGTCGCTCACCCACCACAATGTCGGCTTCGCCGTTTAGGATCGGACGCACGAGCTTTTCGATATCCTCTCCGCAATACTGATTATCCGCATCCGTATTGACTATGATATCGGCGCCATAAGAAAGACAGGCCTCTATCCCTGCCATAAATCCCTTCGCCAGACCCTTGTTTCCGGAGAAACTGACAACATGGTGCACACCCCAGTTCATCGCCACCTCTACCGTCTTATCCGTGCTGCCGTCATTGATGATCAGATACTCGATCTCGTCAATCCCTTCGATCTTTTTCGGGAGATCGTTTAAAGCGATCTCCAATGTTTCCGCCTCGTTATAACACGGAATCTGTATGATCAGTTTCATATTTTTTTCCATCCATTCCTTTACTTACTGTTTTTTGTCATATTCCACCGGAAGTTATACCGTTTACGGCAAACTCAGTTGAAACATGGAGACGGTAATGTCATTATCAAAAATCTCCGTAGGATACGGGAGTGTCTCCTCCACAAAGGTATTATACAGCGATGTATGCATTGTCCCGTTGTAGACATTCTCCCAGATCCCCAAAGCCTCCAGATCCTCTCCCAGGTCATACTCCAGCAGATAAATATTTTCATATTCCGGCACCAGAACATTTAACTGTTCGACATACGCATCCCGGTTGTAGAAATAGATATCCGCTCCGGTCAATCCCTTTAACTGCATCATAAACAGCCGCTGGCTGTGATATCCCTGATCATAGATCAGCACGGCGTCTTTATCCGTGATCTTCTCCGCCAACTCTTCCTCCATACGAAAACCGGTATAGGTCATATCCTGTCCTTTTAAAAGGCAGGGGTTCTGGATAGCCGTAATGATCACTATTATAACTGTCACCGATACGATCACGATTTCCCGTATATATCCGCCTTTTTTTCTGTGCCCCTTCTTTTCTTTACGTGCGCTGCCGGTTCTTTTGCGGATACATTCCGTCAGTTCACCTGCCATCAATACGATCAAAGACAGAAACGGAGCAAAGTATCTGGCATAATAGTAATAATAATATACCAACAGATATACGGTGCCCGCGTAGATGAACGGAAAATACAATACCGAAAAGGCCAGTACCGCCATTTTCCTTTCTTTGACGATACGTTTTGCGTCCATCCACATATAAACACAGGCCATGGGAAGAGTTACAAAACCACTCATCAGCCAAAACCCGACTATACTCATCTTCCCAAGCGGAAAATCAATCTTTATAACGCCGATCGCTTTCCGGAGAAAGAAAAGGATTTCCCCTGTAAGCACTGCCCTTACCGTCAGATACGGCAGTTTCCCGTTTCCGGCTTTTCTTCCTTTCCCTTCCTTACGCAACAACAGCCATACGGACGTTCCGATCAGGATCAGGCTTCCGGTAAGGATCAACGGGAACAGATTTCCGGGATGAACGATTCCCTTTGTCATGCGAAAGATCGCTTCCATGTTTCCTTCCGTATACTGTCTGGAAACCGTCCACATCATGTAAAATCCGCTCACATATCCGGTCATTAATACGATCAGTCCGATCGGATATTCTTTCCTGCGCGAGATCAGATAGCATAAGAGGTAGATCAGCACAAATCCCGGCATCAATACGGATACGCTGACATGATACCAGCAGAGAGCGACCAACGGTATAGCGGAGGCTATTCCCGTAAGATATGCCTTTTTCTCTGTCATCAGCATAAAGAACATCGATATAAATACCGCTATCACGATCTCCGGCACCGTTACCTGGGCGCACCAGATCAAAACAGGCGAGACAGCGCAGATCGCGCATTCACAGATGCGCAATACCGTATCGTGTTTAATGTTTTCGGCAACCATCCATATATTGCCGATCGTCAAAAGGTAAAATACAGTCAAAATCCCGGACATTGCGCTTACCGAAAACATCTTTCCCCAAAGCGCAAGCAATGCCGGATATGTATTTACTCCGTGGAGCTGGCCGGTCAGCATCCCTTCCGGATGCTCCGTATCTGCTTCCTTTGACTCCGGGTAGTACCCTTCCATATCCCGAAGCTCATCCAGGTAGACCTGTTTTTCCCAGTTTACCTGTACATTGTAATACTCCGGGAATGCAATCTTTGTCATGTACCGGTCTCCGACATAGTACATTGCGCGGATCTGGTACAATCCCTGATCCTGACTGGTCCCGTACACTCCGGCTCGATTCCAACAGACTAATGAACATAGCGCAAGTATTATTGCAAGCGGCAAATGCTTTTTAAGAGCCGGTCGAACGGTAATGCCTCTAAATCCTTTTTGTTTCCACAAAAGGATCCCGTCCGCTATGAATGTTCCAAAAAACAGGATACCGCAGGTCCTGAGCATCGTAAATTCGTCAAAACACAGTAAGATCCCCGAGATGACCACATAAAGCGAAAAATACAGATCCGATCCCAGGATCAGCAGTTTCATAAGATCGATTTTCCGAAAGGTAAACGCCACCAGCAAACCCGTGGCGACCACCCCTCCCCCGAACATCAGATACAGCATTATTTCCGCTCCCGATCTTTTTTCTTAATTATCTCCCGATAGATTTTCGTGATCCCTTCAAACATATTTTCATATGTAAATACCTTTTCGGGAACCTGCATAAACGCATCTTCTTTTTCTTCGATCACGGAGCGTATCTTTTCTGCAAGATCGGCCGAGTCTCTGTTTTTAAAAGAACTGCACTGTCCGAAAGCGACCTCCGGAAGCGAGCCTCCGTCACTGTATATAAGCGGCTTTCCCATTTGACAGGCTTCCAGCGCACTGAATCCGAAGCCTTCCGTTAAGGAGGGAACAACCACCACATCTGCCTGACGGATAGCCTCCTCCAGCTCCTCCCTGCTGACGGAAGGACGTATCCTTACCAGGGACTGCAAGCCCTCTTTTTTAACAAACGCCTTCATCTCCCTGCGGGGACCGATCGGCTCCTTACCGAGAATAAAGCAAAAAGCGGTATCCGTCAGATCTGCACCCTCATCGCGTAAGCGCCGGATCGCATCCAGATAGACATATGTACCCTTGGTGCGTCCGGGGCGTCCGTAGTACAGAAATACCTTCTTATTGCCGGTCTTAAAATACTCTTTCAAAGAAAAATCCGTTTTCTTTGCATTTTCTTCCGGTCCCTGTTCGGACGCGCGCCCCATTTCATTGGCAATATAGACTCTTCGTACATCTCTCTTTTTCCCGATATAATCGATATAATGAAGATAATCCTTTTTCGTTGCGTCGGAGATAGCATGATAACAGTCAAAGCGCTGTCTGCAGGCAAATTGCTCAACACACCAGTAGATAACGGCCTTGTACCACACATCCGACCAGAACCACTTCGGTCCCCGAACCTCATATACGGTCAAGAGAGAAGGCTTGCGGTACTTTTTTGCCAGAATGCTCACCACCGGAGCTGTGGTAAAGATCGAAGTATGCACAACGTCGCACCACCGTATCTCCTTCTCAATATCGTTTCTTTTGGGAAAGGGATGTCCGAACATCTCTTTCCACGGACAATATTTGATGTGGATCCCGTCCACAATGCGGTCTCCGAGATAGTCCTCTCCCACATTGCGGGTTACGACATGTACCTCATGCCCCGCTTCTGCCATGCCTTTTGCCAGATCGTAAAACATCTTCTCGCCGCCACCAACATAGGGATAAAAATGCGGCAGGATCATTGCTATCTTCATTTATGCCTCCACCGTTGTCCGCTCGATCTTACCGCCCTCTACGCGATAGATCATGTCACAGTTTTCGATCGTCTTAAGACGATGCGCGATGATGATCATTGTCTTTCTGCCCTTAAGGGAATTGATGGCATCCATGATGGCTGCCTCCGTATCGTTATCGAGAGCGCTGGTCGCCTCGTCAAAAACAAGGAGTTCCGGGTCACTGTATAGCGCTCTGGCAATTCCGATCCTCTGTCTCTGTCCGCCGCTGATGCGAACGCCGCGGTCTCCGATCACCGTATCAAGCCCTTCCGGAAGGCTGTGCACATATTCTTCCATCTGTGCTTCCCGCAGCACTTCCCAGATACGATCTTCATTAACATCTTCCGCCAAAACACCAAAAGCAACATTTTCCCGTATGGTCGTATCGAGCATATAAATGTTCTGTGCTATATATCCGAGATTGTGAAGCCAGCCGGCGTAGTCATCTTTGATATCTCTCCCATCGCAGGTAACCTGCCCCTTTTGCGGTGACAAAAGTCCGAGCAGAATATCCACAATGGTAGTCTTCCCCGCTCCGGAGGTTCCTACAATACCTACCGAGGCACCGGCAGGAATCACCATCTCCGCGCCTTGAAAGATCTCTTTTTCAGTTCCGGGATAATGATACTCGATTCCCTTAAGACGGATCTCTTTGGTCAATGTCATCGGCTGATCGGATGCTTTCTTCTTTTCTCCGGCCGTGGTGGGAACCTCGCTGTCCTTTAACTTTGAAACGTTTAAATTGTCACAGATATAATTTAGAGAGGGTTCATAGTAAGCAATCGTGGAAAGATGCGTTGATATCCGGTTTACACTTGGCATCAGGCGAACCGCAGCCATGGCAAAAGCCGAAAGCGGCGTCAGCATGGAAGCCATATCCTCTCCGCGCAGCACAACGAGAAGCATATAGCCCATCATCCCGACGATGCATAACATCTCGATCACCAGTCTGGGAGCGTTATTTAATACCGTATACTTTCTCGTAACACCGGCCAGACTCCTGTACGCCTTGGAAAATACCTCCAGAAAATACCCTTCCCTGTCCGCGACTTTGACATCCTTGATCCCGAAGATTCCCTGCTGCATCCATTTCATGGTGCTTACCTGCTGTTTCACCCGTTCCTGTCCCAGATTGCCAAGCAAAGGTTTTAAGAACAGTACCACAAAGCAGACAAGGATTACCAGAAGTGCGGCGATCGACAGCGTCATCTTAAAATCAACGATCAGCAAAAAGACGCAAAGGCAGATGCTCACCAGGATCTCGGTGATCAGCCGCATCACTTCCTGCAGGAGTTCAAACACATGGGGTATATCCTTATTGATCGTCTGAAACATGACATTTACATCCGCGCTCAGATAATACTCATACGGACGGTTTAAATACTCTCCGAGCAACCGGATCGACGTATCTGCTTCCGTCGTGGTGATAAACCCGGCCTGAATGTACGCAAGCACCAGCATATACACCGTCTTAACGACATAGATCACGATCACGCTGATCAACAGGATACGGACAAAAGCATCCGAATCCATCCCACCCATACCAACAAGACGTAATGCCTTTTGCGCTGCTTCACTGCCCATGATCTTATCAGGGCTGACTACCGCGGAAACTAACGGAACTATGATCGATACCCCCAGTGTTTCCAGCAGGGCTCCGAAAAAGATCATTATGATCAACCCTATAACTTTTCTCTTTTGTCCTGCATTGAGCAGCTCCTTGAGCCTGCGATAGACGTTCATCTTTTCCTCCGGATCAATTTATGTAAACCATAAGGTCTGAGAGGAGGATAAGAAAGGCACCCAAAGACTCTGAGTTCTTGATAGTTGTGTTCTCGGTTGTATAATTTGAAGAAAGGAAACATGTATTGAAAAGTAAGAGTGGGCAGCC